>CAYUKN010000003.1:4388-74958 GCA_964445325.1 uncultured Ectothiorhodospiraceae bacterium | reverse complement strand
CAGAGAAAACGGGCCCGGCGCAGCCGGGCCCGAAAGCGCTTCTGCCCTACCCTGGGTGGGGGATGGGTCGATAGCGACCGCCGCGGACGCGCCACCGGGTGGGGCGCCGACGCATTCCCGCAACCGACGCTCTCCCCGGATTCGCCCCGCCACGATGCGACTATAGTCCGTGGCCAATCGCCGTGTCCGTGACGTAGTTCACGGATCCGGAAACCCCTTGGCCATCGGGTGCCCGCGGAGGCTCAGGCGAGCCCCGGTGCGACAACGGCCAGATAGTGGTCGAGCAGGAGGGCAGCGAAAAGCCACATCAAGTAGGTGATGGAGAACGTGAACGTGCGGATCGCCTGACGCGGCCCCTTGCGGCGCCATAAGCGCCAGGCGTGCTGGAGAAAACGCGCCCCCAGGGCCAGCGCCGCCGCCAGATACACCCACCCGCTCATGCCGGCGAGGTAGGGCAGCAACGTCACCGTTACGAGCAGGATCGTGTAGAGCAGCGTATGCAGGCGGGTGAGGGCCTCGCCGTGCGTGACCGGCAGCATGGGGATGTCGACCCGGCTGTAGTCGTCGAGCTTGTGCAGCGCCAGCGCCCAGAAGTGCGGCGGTGTCCACAGGAACACAATCAGGAACAGCAGCAGCGCGTGCGCGTGCAACTCGCCTGTGACCGCGGTCCAGCCCAGCACGGGCGGCATGGCGCCGGCGGCGCCGCCGATGACGATGTTCTGCGGCGTGGCGCGCTTGAGGAACAGGGTATAGACCACGGCATAGCCGACCATCGAGGCCATGGTCAGCAGCGCCGTCAGCAGATTCGCGCCGGCAGCCAGCACGAACATACCCAGCGCGGCGAGGATCGCCGCGAAGGCGATGCTGCGGCGGTCGTCGAGCGCGCCCGTAGGCAGCGGCCGGCCATCGGTACGGCGCATCCGGGCGTCGGCCTCGCGGTCGACGACGTGGTTGAGCGCGGCCGCCGCCGCCGACGCCAGGGTGATCCCGACGGTGCCCCACACGACCGGGGCGATCGGCACCATCCCCGGCACCGCCAGCAGCATGCCGACGATGGCGGTGAACACGATGAGCGCGACCACCTTGGGCTTGCATAGCTCGTAATAGGCGCGCCAATTCGCCAGCTCCGGATGGAGCCGCGCGAGGGGACTGGCGGTGGCGGTTTCAGCGGTCATGGCGTGGTGATGGTGCGACGAGGCGCAGGGTGATGACCAGGGCGAGAAGCAGCAGAGCAGCGCCGCCATTGTGTGCGGTGGCCACTGGCAGTGGAAGCAGCCAGACAACATTGGCGATGCCCAGGCCGACCTGCAATGCGAGCAGGGCCCCCAGCGCGGTTCCGGCTATACGAAGGCGTCGATCGCGGCCGCGCCATGCGCAGGCGATGCTCAGCGCCCCGAGGACCAGCGCGGCCACGAGCGCGCCCAGGCGGTGGCTCAGGTGGATCGCGGTGCGCGCGGGTCCATCCAATATACCGCCCTCGTAATCGATACCTAGCCCATGCCACGGCACGAAACCGGTAGCGAAGTCGGTCTCGGGCCACCACTGCCCCTGACACGTCGGGAAATCGGGACACGCCAGGGCGGCGTAATTCGTGCTGGTCCATCCCCCCAGGGCGATTTGGGCGCTGAGCACGACGAGCCCGACTGCCAGCCAGCGGTAGAGCCAGCCGGGCGCGGCGATGCCGTGGCGCGGCCCCAAGTGGCTCAGCGCGAGCCAGGCCAATCCAGCCATCAGCGTCAGACCACCGGCCAGATGCGCCAGCACGACCAGGGGCTTGAGCAGGAGCGTGACCGTCCACATGCCCAGCAGCGCCTGCACGATCACCAATGCGAGCAAAAGGCTCGGCCCCGCGAGGGCAACCCCTTGGCGCCGGCGGCGCCATGCCCGCAACGGCAGGGCCGCCACTAGCAGGCCCAGCGTGCCCGCCGCATAGCGGTGGATCATCTCCTTCCACGCCTTGGTCTCCTCGACCGGGCGCTCGCTGAAGCGTTGGTTGGCACGCTCGACCTCGCTCTGCGTCTGGGGCACATCGAGGTGGCCGTAGCACCCGGGCCAATCGGGGCACCCCAGTCCGGCGCCGGACAAGCGCACGAAGGCGCCCAGCACGACCACGGCAAGCGCGAGCGCACACGCCGCCGCTGCGAGATAACCAAGCACGGGGTCACGCTGCATCGCTACGCCACCCCCGGACGATGGCGGCACGCGCATCCGGCATCGCGGGCGCGGCGATGTCGTGGCGCCTGAGTTGGCTTTTGGACGCGCCTGACCGGGTGCATGGTGCTCGTCGACGGGCTCGTCAGCCGATCTGTGAGGTATCGAGGGCGTGCTCGACGTCGTCGATGATCGCGTCGGGCGCCACGTCGGCATCAAAGCGCAGCATCACGTTACCCAGCGGATCGATCAGATAGAGGGCGGCGCTCGTCCGGGGTCCGGGTAGCTGGCGCATCAAGGGCCCGCTCGCCTCGCCTTCTAGGAGGATCAGCCCGGGATGGTCGTCGATCGATTCGGCCAAGCCGGGGGTATCGGCCCCGTCGAATGCGATCGCGACCCGGTTCACGCGGACCCGATCCTGAGCAAGGGCGTCATGGATTTGGCGCGTGTAGTAGAGGCGCTCCCGGCAAGCGGTGTCGCACGTCCCGCCCACGGTTTGGAGCAGGGTCCAGTGGCCGCGCATGTCGGCGAGGTCGAAGGCCTCGTCCGATTTGCGGCCGAGCTCGAACGGCTTGAGCGGCCGGGGCGGATCGATGAGCTCACCGTTGACGCTGGCCGTGGGCGCCCCGCGTGCACCGCTGAAATACCAGGCCGCGGCGACGAGCAAGGGGACCACGAACACGGCGACGATCCCGAGGAGTTGAATCCGCCCCTGGCGCACAGCGTGGCGATCGGGCTCAGTCATCACTCGCTCTCCGGCGGCGGCGGAACAACAACAAGACGGTGATCAACACCACGGTCGTGGCGAGCGCGAACCACTGGAACGCATAGCCGTAGTGGCGTGCCGGACCGAACGTCGGTTCGAGGGTCCGCGGTCGTAAAAGCCATTCGCCGGCGCCGTCCGCGCGGATGACCGCCGGTACCAGGTCGCGCTCCAGCGCGGTCTCGAGCGCCCCATATTCGACTCGCGTGATCACCCGCGGCCAGTCGGCGCGTCGTGCCTGGACCGAGCCCAGTCCGATCCCCGGCTCCGGCAGCCAAAGACGACCGCGCACCTCCACCCGGGCGTCACCGGCGAGCGCGATCGGCTGCTGCGGCTGCCGCTGCGGCCCCATCGGTACCCATCCGCGATCAACCAGAACGGTTCGCCCATCCGCGAGCTCCAGCGGGGTCAGGACATCGAAACCGGGTTGGCCCCGTAGGATCCGGTTATCCAGAAGGAATTGGCGCTCGCTCAGCAGGCGCCCCTCGAGCCGCACGCGCGCGAGGTCAGCCGCGCGCAGGGCCGACTGGCCCGTCGGCAGCTGCAGCAGCGGGTCCGCCGAATCGCGCGCCAGGCGCTGCTCGAGGGCCTGCTTTTGCTGCGCGCGCTCGACCTGCCACACGCCGAGGGCCGCGAAAAGGGTCGCAAAAACCGTCGCGGCGGCCAGGGGTAATACCATGGAGCGCCGCCGGTTCATCGACTTGCCCCGCCGCGGCGAACCGGGGGAGACGCTACAATGGCCATTCGCGCGCTCGGGAGCCGCCCATGATCACCAAGATCGTCATCGCAGTCCTGCTGCTCGCCGTCGTCGGGAGCCTCGCCTGGGCCCTGTACTTCGTACTCGGCGACCGCCCGGGTTCGACCCGGGCCGTCAAGGCGCTGTCGTGGCGAATCGGACTATCGGTCGCGGCTTTCGTCATCCTCATCGTCGCCGCGCTCATGGGCTGGGTGGAGCCCAACACGGCTCGATAGCACGCGCCGGCGCCGCGGCTACGACGCGGCACCGTGCGCTGGTGTAGTCGCGCTGATCTCGCCGATTCAGAGCCAGTAGACGAAGAAGAACAGGCCCAGCCAGACGATGTCGACGAAGTGCCAGTACCACGCCACGCCCTCGAAGGCGAAGTGGTGCTGCGGCGTGAAGTGTCCCTTGGCGCAGCGCAGCGTGATCACGATGAGCATGATCGCGCCCAGCGTGACGTGGAAGCCGTGGAAGCCCGTGAGCATGAAGAAGGTGGAACCGTAGATCCCCGTGTTCAGGGTCAGGTTCATGTGGGCGTAAGCCTCGAAGTACTCGACACCCTGGAGGAACACGAAAACGGCGCCGAGGACCCAGGTGGCGGTGAGCCAGGCCACCAGACGCGCGCGCTTGTCCGCGACGAGCGCCCAATGCGCGAGCGTGATGGTAACACCGGAGGCGAGCAGGATCGCAGTATTGAGCGCGGGCAGGCCCAGCGCCCCCATGACCTCGAAGGCGCCGCCCACGCTTGCGGGACCGTTGGTGGGCCACGCCGCCGCGAACGTGTCGTGCAGCAGCGTATGGGTGGCGGCACCACTGCCCATGCCCCCCAGCCACGGGACCGAATATACGCGGGCGTAGAAGAGTGCACCGAAAAACGCGGCGAAGAACATCACCTCGGAGAAGATGAACCAGCCCATTCCCATCCGGAACGAGCGATCCTCCCAGTCTTTGTAGAACCCCTTCTCCGATTCGCCGATGACGGTACCGAACCACCCCACCATCATGTAGAGGGTGAAGGCCACGCCGACGAGCGAGACCATCAGGCCGGCATCTTGGCCGTTGAGATAGGCCGCGAAGCCACCCAACAACAGCGTGAGACCGATTGAACCGAGGATCGGCCAATGCGTCTCGTGGGGTACGTAGTAGTGCTGGTGGCCGGGCGTCGCTGTTGTCATTGTGGCTTACCCCCGCGTGGACGGCTGCGCACGGGCACCGCTCAGCCCTGAGCCGCCGTCACTAGGATGAACACTGTATAGAAACCCACGGCCACGGCGCCGAGCACCGCCGCCGTGACCGCGATACGCCGCCGCCGCCCCGGCTCGGCCCGCGGGTCACCGCCGCGACGGCCGGCCGGGCCGGTCTCACCCTGGGTCGTGGTGTCGTCACTGGACATGCGGCTGCGTCTCGAACGAGTGGTAGGGCGCTGGCGACGGCAGAGTCCACTCAAGGCCACGCGCGCCTTCCCAGACCTGGGCGCTGGCCTCCTCGCCGCCACGCACGCACTTGATAACGACCCAGGCGAAGATCAGCTGGGCAAATCCGAAGCCGAACGCGCCTACCGTCGAGATCATGTTGAATTCGACGAACTGCAGCGAGTAGTCGGGGATGCGGCGCGGCATGCCCGCCAGCCCAACGAAGTGCTGCGGGAAGAACAGCACGTTGACGAAAATCGTCGACAACCAGAAGTGCCACTTGCCGAGCGTCTCGTCGTACATATGGCCGGTCCACTTGGGCAGCCAGAAGTACACCGCCGCCATGATGGCGAAGATCGCCCCCGGCACCAGCACATAGTGGAAGTGGGCCACCACGAAATAGGTGTCGTGGTACTGGATGTCGGCCGGCGTGATGGCCAGCATCAACCCCGAAAAGCCACCAATCGTGAACAGGATGACGAACCCGACGGCGAACAGCATCGGGGTCTCGAAGGTCATCGCGCCACGCCACATCGTCGCGACCCAGTTGAATACCTTCACACCCGTGGGCACCGCGATCAGCATGGTCGAGAACATGAAGAACAGCTGACCCGCCAGGGGCATGCCCGCCGTGAACATGTGGTGAGCCCAGACGATGAACGACAGGAATGCGATGGAGGCCGTCGCGTAAACCATCGAGCTATAGCCGAACAATGGCTTGCGCGCGAATGTCGGGATGATCTCCGAGATGATCCCGAACGCGGGCAGGATCATGATGTAGACCTCCGGGTGGCCGAAGAACCAGAAGATGTGCTGATACATCACCGGATCGCCACCGCCGGTGGCCGAGAAGAACGTGGTACCGAAGAACTTGTCGGTGAGCAGCATCGTCACCGCCCCGGCGAGCACCGGCATCACCGCAATCAGCAGGTAGGCCGTGATCAGCCACGTCCACACGAACAGGGGCATCTTCATCAGCGACATCCCGGGCGCCCTCAGGTTGAAGATGGTCGCGATGATGTTGATCGCACCCATCACCGACGAGATGCCCATCAAGTGGATGGCGAAGATCGCGAACGGGAAGGCCGATCCCGTCTGCAGCGACAGCGGCGGGTACAGGGTCCAGCCCGCCGCCGGGGCACCACCGGGCAAGAACAGGGTCAAAAGCAGCAGCGCGAATGCGAACGGCAGGATCCAGAACGACCAGTTGTTCATCCGCGGCAGCGCCATGTCGGGCGCCCCGACCATCATGGGGATGAGCCAGTTGGCCAGCCCCACGAATGCCGGCATGACCGCACCGAAGATCATGATCAGGGCGTGCATCGTCGTCATCTGGTTATACAGATGGGGATCCACGAGCTGCAGCCCCGGCACGAACAGCTCGCTGCGAATCACAAAGGCCATGAAGCCGCCCACGAAGAACATCAGCAGCGACCAGAACAGGTACAAGGTGCCGATGTCTTTGTGGTTGGTGGTGAACAACCACCGCGAGAGGCCGTATCCGCCCTCGTGCTCGCCGTGGTGATGATCAGTCTCGTGGCTGACTGCGCTCATTGATGCACTCCAGGTAAGCGGCTGGCCTTCACCCTACTGCTGCTCGGCGACGGTGGTCGCATCGCCACCGGCGCCGTCGGCGTCGGCGTTTCTGCGCTGTTGCAACCACTGCTCGAATTCGTCCGGCGGCAGCGCCTCGACGACCACCGGCATGAAGCCGTGGCCGCGACCACACAGCTCGGTGCACTTGCCGCGATAGACCCCGGGCTCCTCGATCCGGGCCCAGTTGGTATTGACGTAGCCGGGGATGGCGTCCTTCTTGACCGACAGCGCGGGGACCCACCAGGAGTGGATGACGTCGTCCGATGTATGGTGGAACCGGATCTTCTTGCCAACGGGCACAACCAGCCGGTTGTCCACGGACAGTAGGTAGTCCTCGTCCTTGGCGCGCTCGTTGCTGATGGCGCGCCGCGGCGTGTCCATCTTGCTGTAGAAGGCGACGTCCTCGCCCATGTACTCGTAGTGCCACATCCATTGGTAACCGGTCACCTTGACCGTGAGCGCCGGCTCGCTGCTGTCCTCCATTTTGATGACCACGCCGGCCGCCGGGATGGCCATGACGACCAGGATGATGAAGGGCATGATGGTCCAGACGAGCTCGACCGTGGTGCTCTCGTGGAACTGCGCTGCCGTCGCCCCGCGCGACTTGCGATGGTGGACGATGGACCAGATGATCGCACCGAACACCCCGATGCCGATGATCACGCAGACGCTGAAAATCAACATGTGGAGGTCATAGACCTCGCGGCTGATCGGGGTGACCCCCTGGGGCATGTTGACCGCCCACTCGGCCTGCGCAGGCGCGGCGAGACCCAGCGTGAGCCCTGCCAGTGCGACGGACTTGGCGGTGATAGGCCGCATACCCTGATTCTCCAGCAAGCTCTGTGTTCCCGGCCCGGGCAAGATCGTGAGGCGGGAAGCCGAACCGCGGTCGCTGCACCCGGCGGCGAGGCCTCGCGGCCCGCCCCGGGCCGGTCACGGTGTGTGATCTCGAAAGAGGCGGGCCACGCGTATTCGGTCAGCTATGCTAGCGCATGCCCAAACCCCGCTCAATCGCCCCGATTCGGCCGCCGATGGCCGATCGATTCGAGCGGGATCTGGAACTCGCCCGCGGTGGCGCGCCCGGGGCGCGGCGTCTCCGCGCCCCAAGCATGGCCATACGCCACCTCCCACGTCGCGCGCGCGTTGCCCGCGTCGTCGAAGTCGGGGTAGTGCGCCTCCAGGCGGCGCAAGCGCTCACGCCCCGTGAGATGGCGCGGGCGCCCGCGGGTGGCATTGTTGGCGCCGATCGCCTTGATCGATTGCATGAGCGCGCGCACGTCGGTATAGGTGCGCTGGAACCGGTCGACATCCATCACGGGCTCGCTGAGCCCCGACGCCAGCACCGCGTCGCCGATGTCGTGCATATCCAGGAAGGTATTAATGTGGACCCCGCTGTCGACGCTAGCCCAGGCCTGGCGTAGCTCGGCCAGGGTGTCGGGCCCGAAAGTCGAGAACATCAGTACGCCCTCGGGGCGCAGGATACGCCGCACCTCGGTGAAGAACGCCCGCAGATCGTCGATCCATTGAACGGTCAGATTGGAAAACGCGATATCGACGCTTTGATCGGGTAGTGGCGTCCGCCGGGCGTCGCCGCAAATAGCGGCCGGGCGACGTCGGATCCGGCTGCCGCCACCGACGCGCCCTGCCATCGCGGGCGCGAAGTCGATCCCGAGCACATCGGCGCGGCGATACATCCGCTGTAGTCGGTCAAGGGCGTAACCCGTGCCGCAGCCCAGATCGACGATGCGCTCGGGGGTCACACGGATCCCGGCGAGGCGGTCGAGCAGCTCGTCGGCGACCTCCTTCTGCAGATCGGCGGCGCGGTCGTAGTTGGCGGCGGCCCGATCGAATGCGCGGCGCACGCTGGGCTCGTCGATGGCGTCAGGGGCTTGGCCGTCGCTCAAGCTCAATCTCCGATAGGTCGGCCGCCACCCGTGCCGGTGCCGTGAGGAACGGCACGTGACCGAGAGCCGGCAGTATGCGCGTGCGAACCCCCAGAGCGCGCAGATGAGGCGCAACCGCGACTGGGATCAAGGGATCGCGCGCACCCAGTATGGCATCGATGGGGCACACCACCGTAGCCGCCATCGCCCGCAAGTCAGTGTGGCGCAGCAGGGTGAGGCCATCGCGCAGGGCGTCGACCTCGGGCTCGTCCTCCGCGCGCGCGCTGCGTCGCAACCGCCGCAAGGCCTCGCGATGGTCCGGGCCTTGGGCGAGCTGCAGCCCCAGGAAGCGTTGCCGGGTGGCGACCGGGTCGTCCTCGAGGCCCGCTCTGAAGCGATCGAGCAAGGCGGGGTCCATACCCGGCCAACCCCGTGCCGAGGTGAAGCGCGGCGTCGCCGCCAACAGCACAACCCGCGTGAGGCGCTCGGGGTGGCGTGCCGCCGCCGTCAGGGCGATCAGGCCGCCGAGGGACCAGCCGATCACGCTCGCGGGCGCGTGCTGGTCGCGGACCATCGTATCCGCGAGTGCGTCCAGGTCGGCGCCGCACACGCCGGGGCGACTGCCACCGGTTCCTGGCAGCGCGGCCACGCGGACATGGTGATCACGCGCCAATTCCCTGGCCAGGGGATCGAGTATGCCCGGTCCTTGGCCCCAGCCGGGCAGGATCAAGACGGGCTCCCCGGCGCCCGTGTCACGCCATTCTATCGTTTGCTCAGGCATGGTCGCGCCGTGTCCCGGGCGCAGGGGTGTTGGTTACAATCCGAGGGCCACTCGATCGGATGATGCGCTTGACCATCGATCCCGTTGCCTCCGCCGTCGCCATCGTCGCGGGCTACCTGTTGGGCTCGGTCGCCTGTGCGATCGTGATTTGCCGGGTCATGGGCCGCCCGGACCCGCGCTCGGGCGGCTCGAGCAACCCGGGTGCGACCAATGTACTGCGCACCGCCGGTCGCGATGCGGCGGCCCTGACCCTGCTCGGGGACGTACTCAAGGGGGTCATCGCCGTCGCCATCGCACGCGCACTCAGTCCCGACCCGATCGTCTGGGCCCTCGCCGGAGCCGCGGCCTTCTTCGGCCACCTCTATCCGCTGTATTTCGGCTTCCGCGGCGGCAAGGGAGTAGCGACCGCGCTGGGTTCGCTCGCCGCCGCGATCCCCTGGGCCGGCGCTCTGACGGCGGCGACGTGGCTGGCGGTGATCGCGCTCGCGCGGGTCTCGGCGATCGCCTCGCTTGCGGCATTCATTCTGGCCCCGCTGTATGTCGCCCTCGTAACCCACTCGCCCGCCCTGGTCACCATCACCGTGGTGGTGTCGATCGCCCTGGTATGGCGCCACCGCAGCAATGTCCGCAAGCTCTTCGCGCAGGGCTCGAGCCGGTCCCGCGCGCCACACTAGGCCTTGTTGGCGCTGTGTGCGGTCGCCGCGGCGCGTTCGGGCCCGGTTGGCGTAAGCGACGCCAGCGACCAACGCGGTGCCGCCGCGATGCGTCGCGCCGAGCGCTCCCCCGCGGCCAGGCGGCAAGCCCCGGCATACGCGATCATAGCGGCGTTGTCGGTGCAGAATTCGGTCCGCGGGAAGTACAGCGACGTGCCCTCGAGTCGGGCCAGAGCACTGCGCAGGGCGCGGTTGGCGCCAACGCCGCCCGCCACCACGAGCCGCTGCAGGCCCGTCTCGGCAAGGGCGCGCTCGCACTTTTGCACGAGGATGTCGACCACGGCCTCTTGGAAGGCGTGCGCGATGTCGGCGCGGGCTTGGTCGCAACCGTCACTGGCATCGAAGGCATGGCGCACCGCGGTCTTGAGCCCGCTGAAGCTGAAGTCCAGGCCGGGCCGGCGGGCCAACGGGCGCGGGAACGTGTGGCTACCTGCCCTGCCCCGGGCGGCGGCCTGGGCCACGGCTGGGCCACCGGGATAGCCCAGCCCCAGTAACTGAGCGGTCTTGTCGAAGGCCTCGCCCGCGGCGTCGTCGATGGTTTGCCCGAGTAGCCGATACACGCCCACGTCGTGGACCGCGACGAGTTGGGTGTGGCCACCCGATACCAACAATGCCAGGAAGGGGAACGCCGGGCGTTCGGTCTCGAGCATGGGCGCAAGCAAATGGGCTTCCATGTGGTGGACACTGAGCACGGGAAGCCCCAGCGACCAGGCGAGCCCATGGGCCACCCCCGAGCCCACGAGCAATGCCCCGGCCAACCCGGGACCGCCCGTATACGCGACGGCGTCGACAGCACGGCGCGCCAACGCCGCCTCCTCGAGGCATTCGTCGATCAGCGGTAGCAGCCGACGGACGTGATCGCGCGAGGCGAGCTCCGGGACGACCCCGCCGTAGGCGGCATGGACCGGCGCCTGGCTGGACAGGCGATGCGCCAGCAGACCCCGCTTGCCGGCGTAGACGGCCGCGGCTGTCTCGTCGCACGAACTCTCGATCCCCAGGACGTACATCGGCGTTGTACTCCGTTCGCGTGGGCCACGCGCGGCATTGTCTCATGCTGTGACCGTGGTAGACTGCTCGGCTTGTCTCGGCATGCGCTGAAAGGGCCGGCCGAGCTGGTGTCATTGTTGAGGGGTGATGCGGATCCATGCCATCGGTACGTGTACGCGATAACGAGCCGTTCGAGGTTGCGCTGCGGCGCTTCAAGCGCTCCTGCGAGAAAGCAGGGATTCTCACCGAGGTCCGCCGGCGCGAGTTCTACGAGAAGCCGACCGCCGAGCGCAAGCGCAAGCGTGCTGCGGCGATCAAGCGCCACCAGAAGAAGCTGGCGAAGGAGCAACAGCGCCAGGCCCGCTTCTACTGAAGGTCGGGACCGTGGCCGACGCCCCGATCAAGCAGCGCCTGACGGACGAGACCAAGCGCGCCATGAAGGCGGGCGAGAAGGCACGCGTCGCGGCGCTGCGCCAGATCCAGTCGGCGATCAAGCAGCGCGAGATTGACGACCAGGCGGCGCTCGACGACGCAGGCGCGCTCGCCGTGCTCGACAAACTCGCCAAGCAGCACCGCGAATCGATCGAGCAGTACGAAGCCGCAGGCCGGGACGACTTGGCGTCAAAGGAACGGGCGGAGCTCGATGTGCTCGCCGATTTCCTGCCCCAGCCGCTGACCGAGACCGAGATCGACGAGCTCATCGACGAGGCCATCGCCGGCACCGAGGCGAGTTCGATCAAGGACATGGGCCGGGTCATGGGCGAGCTCAAGGGGCGAGTCCAGGGACGGGCCGACATGAGTGACGTCAGTGCCCGGGTGAAGTCGCGGCTGTCCTGAGCCCGAGGCCTCGGCCGGCCACATCACAAACACAGGCAACGACTATGGGCGCCCTCGCCAACGACCGCCTGCTGCGCGCGCTCGCGCGTGAGCCCGTCGACCGCCCCCCCGTGTGGATCATGCGCCAGGCGGGGCGCTACCTGCCGGAGTATCGCACTGTGCGCGAGCGTGCCGGCGACTTCCTGACCCTGTGCCAGACGCCGGAGATGGCATGCGAGGTGACGCTCCAGCCGGTCGATCGCTTCGGCCTCGATGCGGCCATCATCTTCTCCGACATCCTGACCATCCCGCACGCGATGGGGTTGGGACTACACTTCGTGGCAGGCGAGGGTCCCCGCTTTGAGCATCCGGTACGCGATCGCCAGGCGGCCCAAAGCGTGGCCATCCCGGATCCCTACACCGACCTGCATTACGTCCTCGACACCATCCGCCTCACACGCGAGGCACTCGACGGGCGCGTGCCCGTCATCGGCTTCGCCGGCAGCCCCTGGACACTGGCGACCTACATGGTCGAGGGCGGCACGTCGCGCGACTTCGCCCTCATCAAGGGCATGCTGTACGACGAGCCCGATGTGCTTGAGGCGTTGCTGGCCCGGCTCGCCGACTCGGTAGCGGCCTACCTCAACGCCCAGATCAGCGCCGGCGCCCAAGCCGTCCAGATCTTCGACACCTGGGGCGGCGCCCTCGAGCCGGCGGCGTACCATCGATTCTCGCTCACCTGGATGCAGCGGATCGTCGATCAGCTGACACGCACCAGTGACGGGCGGCGGGTACCGGTGATCCTGTTCACCAAGCAGGGTGGCCAATACCTCGAGGCGCTGGCCGACACGGGCGCCGATGCCCTGGGCCTCGACTGGACCACCGACATAGCCGATGGGCGCGCACGCGTCGGCGATCGGGTGGCGTTACAGGGGAATCTGGACCCGTGCGCGCTCTATGCGCGTCCCGAGGTGATCGCACGCGAGACCACGCGCGTGCTCGACCGAGCGGGCGAGGCGCCCGGCCACGTATTCAACCTGGGACACGGCGTGCACCCGACCATCGACCCCGAGCACGTGCGCACCATGGTCGAGACCGTGCAGGCGCGCGCCAGCGCCTGACGGTGGCCGAACCGTGCCGCCGAAAGCGGCGACCGCCAGCTTCCGCCTAGCGATCACCGACCAATGCCTGCACGTGATCACGCGGCGCACGCTGCATGGGTTTGCCGTCGACCGGTGAACGTGGCGGCTCACGCAACCCCTCTTCCGGGAAAACCACCAGACGCAGGTCCTCGTCACCCGCGCTGATGCGATACATCGGAAGCTCGAGCTCGCGGCCGCCGCCGAAGCGGGCGATCCAGCTGTCGAGTGCCCAGGGTACGCCACGGTCGTACAGGTACGTCGCGACCGCCTCGGGGGGCTCGGCGAACAAATGGAGCGTGACCTCGGCGTCGACCGGCGCCGTCCCGCGCAGGACTGCGCCCACGAGCTGGGGCGCGAACGGTTCGAGCAGGCGCATCGCCTCCAGGGCCACCCGGCGCTTCGCGGCGAGCCATTGCGCTTGCTCCTCGGCCTGGAACAAGGCCTGGTAGCTGCGCAGCTCTGCCTCCACCTCCTGGTTCGAGGGCAGCGTCGGCCGGCCCGTGACCCCGAGGCGGTCCACGGCCTTGGCCTTGGCGTCGGCGAAACCGTGCACCGCCTCCTCGGCCATCAGGCGGGCGGCCACCTGGGCGAGTTCGCCGCGCACTCGCGGCGCCCCGCCGCCGCCCTCGAGGGGCTCGGGCCCGGGTGCCGGCCCGCGGCGGCGTTGCTGGCGCTTGCGTCGTCGACTCATGACGGCCTCGATTGTGGCCTCGGGGCTAGGCGGCTGGCGTTGCACCTGGCTAGAACAACGGCTCACTGTCGCCATTGTCGCCGCTGCCGCCGTTGCGATCCGTCCGCCCGCCCTGCTCCGGCGGCTGCGGCGCGTTCTCCTCGCGGAAGATCTCGAAGACGGGGTTGTCCGCATTGGGGCCGGCATAGTCGCCGGTTTCGCCATCGATGCGCACAGTGACCATGCCCTCCGGCAGATCCGGCCAACGCTCGGGCGTGTCGGCGAGTGCCGTGCGCATGAACTCCAACCACATCGGCAGGGCCGCGCGAGCGCCGGTCTCGTCCTTGCCCAGCGACTGCATCTGGTCGTAGCCCACCCAGGCCGTCGCGACCAGCGAGCTGTTGAACCCGGAGAACCAGGCGTCGAGCTGGTCGTCGGTGGTACCGGTCTTGCCGCCGATGTCGTCGCGCCCGAGCGCCCGTGTCCCCCTGCCCGTCCCGCGACGGGCTACATCGCGCAGGAAACTGCGCACGATGTAGGCATTGCGCTCCTCGACGACGCGTTCGGCGAGGCGTTGCTCGCGCTCGCGTTGACGGTCGGGCACGCCCACGTCGCGCAGCTTGTCGGGTTGGCCGCCGCTCGACAAGGGCTCGCCCTCGCTCGCGCCCTCGTCGTTGACCGGCTCGTCCGCGCCGCTTCGTGCGCGCGCCTCGCAGGGCTCTCGGCAAACATAGGCGGGATTGGCGCGATAGACCACATCGCCGCCGCCGTCCTGGATCCGCGTCACCAGGAACGGATCGACCTCGAAGCCGCGGTTGGCGAAGACGCTGTAGCCTCGCGCGATCTGCAACGGCGTCAACGCCGCGCTGCCCAGCGCGAGCGTGAGATCCTTGGGCAGCTGTGGCTCGGGGAAGCCGAAGCGTTGGATGTAGTCGATCGCGTACGAGATCCCCATGTCGATGAGGATGCGGATCGAGACCAGGTTGCGCGAGTAGACCAGGCCCTCGCGCAGCCGCGTCGGCCCGAATACCCGCCCGGAATAGTTTTCCGGACGCCAGGTGTCCTCGAGCGCGGGATCATCGAACACCACGGGGGCATCGTTGACCAGTGTTGCGGGCGTAAAGCCGTCGTTGAGCGCTGCGGAGTAGATGAACGGCTTGAAGTTCGATCCCGGCTGGCGGCGCGCCTGGGTGACCCGATTGAACTTGCTTCGGCCGAAATCATAGCCCCCGCGCAGTGCGCGGATCGCGCCATTGGCCGGATCCAGCGCCACCAACGCACCCTCGACATCGGGCACCTGTGCCAGGCGCCAACCCTGGCCATCCTCGGCGGGCGCGATGTGGACGAGGTGGCCGCGCGCTACCACCTCGTCGGGTGCCTCGGGCGCGGCACCCACCTCACCCTCGTCGTTGCGCGGCGCGGCCCATTCCATGCCGGCCCAGGGCAGCTGCGCCAGACCGCCGTCGCGGTAGACCCGAGCGTGGTCGTCGCCGACACCGACAACGACCGCGGGCTCGATGTCCCCCGGGGCGTCGTGGGGCGATAGTGCTTCGTCGAGCGCCTCGGGACCGAGGACGCCATCAGCACCGGTAGCGTCGGCGCCGTCGTCATCCCGGCCTTCCTCGAGGGCACGGCGCAGCGCGTCCGGCTCCGGAATCCGGCGGGGATCGAGGCGCACCAGCGGGCCCGTGTAGCCGTGGCGCGTCTCGTAGTCGACCAGCGCGCCGCGGAGCGCGCGGATGGCCGCACGTTGTTTCTCGCCGTCGACCGTCGTATAGACCCGATAGCCCGAGGTGTAGACCTGTTCGCCGAAGCGCTCGACGGCCTCGATGCGCGCCATCTCGCCGATGTAGGGCGCATCCACGGCGACAGCGGCGTCGTGCGGTGTGGCGGTGATCGCGGCGGTGCGGGCCTGATCGAATGCCTCGGTGTCGATCATCCCGAGCTCGTACATGCGGGCGAGTACGTAGCGCCGGCGCGAGCGGGCATCATCGGGGTTCGCTACCGGGTTCAGACGCGAGGGCGCCGTCGGCAGCCCGGCGATGGTCGCCATTTGCGCGAGCGTGAGCTCGTCCACGCTCCGCCCGTAATACGCCTGGGCAGCAGCCCCGACGCCATAGGCACTCTTGCCCAGGTAGATCTTGTTGAGATACAGCTCGAGGATCGCGTCCTTGTCGAGTCGGCGCTCGATCTTGAGCGCCAACAGGATCTCCTTGATCTTGCGGATATAGGTCTTCTCCCGCGAGAGGAAGAAGTTACGCGCCACCTGCATCGTGATGGTACTGCCACCCTGGCCCTTCTCACCGGTCATGATGAGGTTCAGAGCCGCACGGGTGATGCCCATCCAGTCCACGCCCGGATGCTGGTAGAAGCGGTCGTCCTCGGCGGCGATGAAGGCGTTTCTCAGCTGTTTCGGTATCTCGTCGATCGCCAGCGGGAGCCGGCGCTTGCTGCCGTAGACCGCCATGAGCCGGCCATGGCGGTCGTAGACGCGCAGCGGTTGTTGCAGCTGGACTTCGCGCAACTCCTCGGCCGCCGGCAGCCGTGGAGCGAGGTACATATAGCCTGCCGCCGCCGCGAGCACGGCTGCCACCGCACCCGTCAACGCCGTGGCGAGGAGCCATTGGAAAACACGCACCGGGGTGCGTTTGCGCGCAGCCATAGGGGAGGTTGCTCATGCTAGAGTCCAGCGAAGCGCCGAGTATAAAGACTCGGCCCCTGCCCGTGCGAGCGCGGGGGCGCCCGCTGGCCCGCATCATCGGGTGCCGCGCGGGTGGAGGGCTCGCCCGCGCCAAGGCGACGGCCGCAGGGATGCTGCCCGACTGCGCCGAGCGCGCGGCGCACGCCCGGGCTTGCATCGCCCGGCTGCACAGCAAGATTGGCGCCCAGTGAGGGACTTGCAGCCATCAGTTAAACCGGCGTACCATCAATTACGTGCAACGGGCCTAGTGTCCCGGGAGCGAATCCGTGTTCCTATTCAACCGCAAACAACCGCCGGTCCTCGGCATCGACATCAGCTCCACGGCCGTCAAGGTCCTGGAGGTCAGCAAGTCGGGAGGCGGCTTCCGGATCGACAGCCATGCGGTGGAGCCGCTGCCGTCGGAGGCGGTGGCGGAGAAAGTCGTCCAGGATGTCGACGCCGTCGGCGATGCCGTGCGCAAGGCGGTGAAGCGGGCCGGCACTCGGACCAAGGAGGTGGCGCTGGCGGTGCCGGGCTCCGCGGTGATCACCAAGGTCATCACCATGCCCTCGAGCCTCTCCGACGCCGAGATGGAGACACAGATCCAGCTCGAGGCCGACCAGTACATCCCTTATCCACTCGAGGAAATCAATCTGGACTTCGAGGTCATCGGCCCGACCGAAGGCGGCGATGACACCGTCGACGTCCTGCTGGCGGCGTCCAAGAGTGAGAACGTCGAGATGCGCACCGCGGCGGTGAGCATGGCGGGCCTGACGGCCACGTCGGTCGACGTCGAGCCCTATACGATCGAGCACGCGTGCCGTGCGGTACCGGACATGCTGCCGGACGGAGGCGCCGAGCGAACCGTCGCCGTCGTCGACGTGGGCTCGACGCTAACGACGCTCAATGTGCTCGATGATCGCGAGCTGGTCTACACCCGCGAGCAGCCCTTCGGCGGCAAGCAACTGACCGAGGAGATCATGCGCCGCTATGGCTTGTCATACGAAGATGCCGGGCGAGTGAAGAAACAAGGCGGCCTGCCCGATAACTACGAGCCCGAGGTTCTCGAGCCATTCAAGACGACGATGGCGCACCAGATCAGCAGGTTTCTGCAGTTCTTCTTCTCCGCGAGCGACTACGACGATGTCGACCAAATCCTGCTTGGCGGGGGCTGCGCGTCGATCCCCGCGATCGACGAGTTCGTCGAGTCGCACATCGGCGTGCCGACTGCGATCGCCAATCCATTTCACTCCGTCTCCTTAGGCAATCGCATCAACCGGCAAAAACTCACCGCGGACGGGCCCTCGCTGTTCGTGGCGTTCGGCCTGGCCGCGCGCGGGTACGTCTGACATGGCAAAGATCAACCTTCTGCCGTGGCGCGAGGAGCGCCGCAAACACCTGACACAAGAATTCGCCCGCCAAGCGGTCCTGGTCGCCATATTGGCGGGACTCGTCGGTGGCTATGGCTGGTACCACGTGCAGGGGCTCATCGAGAGCCAGAAATCGCGCAATCAATACCTCCAGGACGAAATCACCAAGCTCGAGGAAGACATTCGCACGATCCGAAATATCGAGGACCAACGCGAAGAGCTGCTGGCGCGGATGGATATCATCCAGGACCTGCAACAAAAGCGCCCGCAGATCGTACACCTGTTTACGCAGTTAGCGGATACGCTGCCGGACGGTGTCTACCTGCGCACAATCGAGCAGGAAGGAGACGATCTGACTGTGGAGGGACGTGCGGAATCTAACTCGCGGGTATCCAATTACATGCGCAACTTGAGCAAGTCCGCGTGGCTCAAGAACCCGAGCTTGAACGTCATCGAGAGCATCGAGGACCGAGATGTCAAGACGTTCAAGATGACGCTGGTCCAAACCACGCCCGACGATGAGGAAGAGCAACAGGATGAGTCCGGCAGTGGATGACACTCATTTTGCGAGGCGTTGACCGACGATGGATGTGTCTGAAGCCTACCAAAAGCTTCAAGAGCTCGACGTAAGCGATATCAAGCGGCTGGGTACAGCGCCCATGCCCGTCCGCATCGGGGCGCTCGTCGCGCTGGCCGCCGCCATAATTGCCGGCATGGGCTGGTTCCTCGTCAAACCCGCAATGGCCGATCTCGAGGATGCCCAGAGCAAGGAACAGGATCTGCGGCAGAAGTTCAAGAACATGCAGAGCAAGGCCGCGCAGCTCGATGCCTACAAGGAACAGAAGAGAAAATTGGAGGAGTCATTGGCCGGCAAGCTGGACCAGCTCCCCACGGAAACGGAACTGGAGGATCTCTTAGTCGACCTTTCCCAGACGTCGATCGCGGCCGGGTTGACGGTGAACTATTTCGAGCCCGGGTCCGAGCGCAAGCAAGAATTCTACGCCGAATATCCCATCGAGCTACGGGTCTCCGGCAAGTACCACGAGTTCGGCAAGTTCGTCTCCGGCCTGGCTTCTTTGCCGCGGATCGTGACGCTTCACGATATCAGCGTGGAGACTGCGGGGGGCGACAACAATGGCCTGCCACGGGGCAGCCCGGACCTGCGGATGACGTTGACCGCCAAGACCTATCGGTATCTCGGCGACGATGCCGACAGCGGCGGCGGGAGCGATAATTGATGGGCCCCCGGGGGCTACGCCGATTCGCCACGGCGCTCGCCGTGGCGGCACTCGCGGGCGCCGGGTGCTCCAGCGGTGATGAGGATTTGAAGGATTTCGTCGAGCGCATCAAGCAGCGCCCGGGCGGCGATATCAAGCCGCTGCCTACGTTCGAGCCCTATGAGAGCGTGACCTATGACGCCGCGCAGTTGCGCGACCCGTTCACACCACAGAGCGGTTTCGCCGACAGCGGGCGCGAGAGTGAAGACGAGGAAAAGGCCGACAGCGAGTCCGATATCGCACCGGACAAGGATCGCCCCAAGGAGCCACTCGAGCAGTTCTCGCTCGATAGTCTGCAAATGGTCGGCACCCTCAGGCAGGAGGGTCAGCGCTGGGGCCTGGTCAAGGACCCAGACGGTACGATCCACCGGGTGCTGCCCGGCAACTATATGGGACAACAGTATGGGCGGATTACCGCGGTCAACGCGGACGAGATCCGCCTCGTTGAGATCATCCCCGCCCGCGGGGGCGGTTGGGAGAAGCGTGACGCCTCGATCGCCCTCAGCGACTAATGGAACGGGAGATTAATATGGCCGATTTTTGGCACCAGCGCGCTAGGCGTACCCTTTTTAAGGTCTCGCTCGCCGCCGTGTTGGCGAGCGTGCCCGCGGTGGCGCCGGCAGCGGAATCCGACAGCGAAGCGGGCAACGCGCTCGAATCGTTCGATTACTCCGTCAAGCCGGGCAATCGCATCGACATGCGATTCGAGTTGTCCAACCCGGTCGAGGCGCCGCGGACGTTCACCATCCGTGATCCGGCCCGTATCGCGCTCGACTTCAAGGACACGCGTAACGCGACCGGCAAGCGTCGCTTCCCCATCAACGTGGGGATCGCCAACTCACTGAACTTGGTCGAGGCGCAAGGGCGCACGCGCGCAGTGCTCAATCTCACCGAGATCGCCGAGTACGACACGACGGTCGAAGGGAATGTCGTGAGAGTGTCGATTGGCAAGCAGGCGGGCGCCACCGCTACCGCAGCCGCAAGCGAAACGGGCGCGGAGGCGGAGCAAGCGGCCGGCGCAAGCCAGGAACCGACGTCGGCAAGCGGGGCGTCGAGTGGCGCCGGCCTCAAAGGCGTCGATTTTCGCCGAGGTGGCGAGGGCCAGGGTCGGGTGATCCTGAATCTGGCGGCGGCCGATGTCCCTGTCGAGGTCGAGCGGCAAGGCGGCAATGTGGTCGTGACCCTGCCCAATACCACGATCCCGCCCGAGAAGCGGCGCCGCCTCGACGTGCTCGATTTCGCCACACCCGTCAAGTATATCGACATAGGGCAACGCGGCACCGAGGGGCGCGTCGAGATCGTGCCGCGGACGCAGGAGTACCGCCAGATCGCGTTCCAGTCGGAACGTCAATTGACGGTCGAGCTCAAACCGCTGACCGAGCAGGAGGTCGCCGAGCGCGAGCAGGACGAGGAGGAATACACGGGTGACGAGCTCTCTCTCAATTTCCAGGAGATCTCGGTGCGCTCGGTTCTGCAGCTGCTCGCCGACTTCACCGGGCTCAACGTCGTGGTGAGTGACAGTGTCGAGGGCAATCTGACGCTGCGCCTCAAGGAGGTTCCGTGGGATCAAGCGCTCGACATCATCTTGCAATCCGAAGGGCTCGATAAGCGGCGCAATGGCAACGTCATATTCGTCGCGCCGCGCGAGGAGATCGCGGCGCGTGAGCAGGCCCAGCTCGAGGCCCAGAAAAAGCAAAAGGAGCTCGCGCCGCTGCGCACGGAGTACATCCAGGTCAATTACGCCAAGGCGCAGGAGTTGGCCGCCATCGTCCAGTCGGAAGACGCGAGCCTAGTATCCGAGCGCGCCAACGTCACCGTGGATCAACGCACCAATACGTTGCTGGTCCAGGCCACGGCGGAGAGCCTCTCGAATGTGCGCCAACTCGTCGAGCGTTTGGACGTGCCTGTGCGCCAGGTACTCATCGAGTCGCGCATCGTCATCGCCAACGATGACTTCAACAAGGAGCTTGGCGTGCGCTTCGGCGTCAACCGGGACACCACCAACGACGGTGAAGGCGTCGTCTTTACGGGCGACAACGAGGGCGTGGCCAATCTGGTCGACAACGACGAACTCGAGGACGAGCGCTTCAACGTCAACTTGCCCGCTGACAGCGCGGGCGGTAGCGCCGGCCTGGCGCTGGCCGAACTTCCGTTTGGCACCCTGCTCGAGCTCGAGCTATCGGCGATGCAGGCCGAGGGGCGCGGCGAGGTGATCTCCACGCCCCGGGTGATCACATCGAATCAGCAGCAGGCGAGTATCGAGCAGGGCACGGAGATTCCGTTTCAGGAGGCCACTTCGGCCGGCGCGACCAGCGTGTCATTCGAGGACGCTGTGCTCGCGCTGAACGTCACGCCGCAGATCACGCCCGACAATCGCGTGATCATGGACCTCGAGGTGAAGAAGGACGAGGTGGGCGAAGTCTTCCAGGGTGTGCCCTCGATCGACACCCAGGAAGTGCAGACACAGGTGCTCGTGGACAACGGCGAGACCGTGGTCCTGGGCGGCATCTATGAAAAGACGTCGAGGAAGGACGTCGAGCGGGTACCGTTCTTCGGCGAGTTGCCGGTGGTGGGCGCACTGTTCCGCAACACCCGGACCGAGAACGACAAGAGCGAGCTCCTGATCTTCGTGACGCCGCAGATCGTCGAGGGTGGTACCGGCATCGAACAATAGTGGCGGTGCGGAAGCCGGGGCGACGCGGGTGTTCCTCGTGGGCCCCATGGCGGCCGGCAAGACGACCACGGGGCGTCAGCTCGCGGCGCAGCTGGGCACTCCTTTCGTCGACTCCGATCAGGAGATCGAGCGCCGTTGCGGCGTCGATGTCCCGACCATATTCGACTTCGAGGGCGAGACGGGTTTCCGCGCGCGCGAGACGGCGATGCTGGACGAGCTCACCCAATGGCGCCAAATCGTTCTCGCCACCGGGGGCGGGGCGGTACTGAGACCGTCGAACCGGCAACACCTGCGCGAGCGCGGCTTCGTCGTCTACCTCTGGGTCTCGGTCGAGGAGCAGCTTCGCCGCACCGACAGGGATCGCAGCCGGCCATTGCTGGATGTCGACGATCGCCGCGCCACCCTCGAGCGCCTCCAGCACGAGCGCGATCCGCTTTACCGCGAATGCGCCGACTGTATCGTGAGCACGACGGGCGGCCAGCGGACCCGCGTACTCGCCGACATCCGCCAGCGTCTCGAAGGGCGATAATGGGCCAATCGATCGACGACCTCTCGAGTGTAACCGCGCAAGGCCGTGCCTCGCTCGAGGTGTCGCTCGCCGGCCGCGCGTACCCGATCGAGATCGGCTCGGGGATTGCGGCGAACCCGGAGATCGTGTCCGCGATGGTGCCCGGGGCGTCGGCGCTGATCGTGACCAATGAAACGGTGGGCCCGCTGCACGCCCAGGGGCTGCGCTCGGCATTGCCCGATGTGCGCCTCGGCGAGTGCGTCCTTCCCGACGGTGAGCGCCACAAGTCGTTGGCGACACTTGAGCGCATTTACGACGCTGCGGTCGAGCACGGCTGCGACCGCGACTCGAGTATTATTGCACTCGGCGGTGGCGTGGTCGGCGATATCGCGGGCTACGCCGCGGCCACCTACATGCGCGGCATCCATTTGGTGCAGATCCCGACGACCCTGCTGGCCCAGGTGGACGCCTCCGTGGGCGGCAAGACGGGCATCAACCACCCTCGCGGCAAGAACATGATCGGCGCGTTCTACCAGCCGCGGGGCGTGGTCGCCGATACGAGCATGCTTGCGACGCTCCCCGAGCGCGAGTTGCGCGCGGGTATCGCCGAGGTCATCAAATACGGGCTACTCGGCGACCGGCCGCTGTTCGAGTGGCTCGAGGCGAACATGGAGGCACTATGCGACCGCGACAGCCGCACCGTGGCCGCCGCGATTGAGCGTTCGTGCCAGGACAAAGCCACCATCGTGGCCGCCGATGAGCGCGAGGCCGACCGGCGGGCCCTGCTCAATCTGGGCCATACATTCGCCCACGCGATCGAGGCGGGCGTCGGCTATGAGGGCTGGCTGCACGGCGAGGCCGTCGGTGTTGGCCTGTGCCTCGCCGCGGACCTGTCGGCTCGGCTCCAGTTGTTGCCACCGGCTGTCGTCGACCGGGTGGTGGGCCTCGTTGCCCGTGCCGGTTTGCCCACGGCACCACCGGCCATCGGTCGCGAGCGGATGAAGTCGCTGATGGCGCACGACAAGAAGAGCCGCGACGGAAGGGTCCGCTTCATCCTGCTCGACGGCGTGGGCAAGGCGCGCATGGTCTCCGATGTGGCGCCGCGAGCACTCGACGCGGCCCTGGCGGTGGCAGACTCGACCAACCGATCGGTGTAATGTCGATTATCGAGCGCGCGGGCACGGCATTGCGCCGTCTATGGCCGGGCAAAGACGAGCACGGCGGTGACGCCGACACGGCACGAGAGGAGCCTACCCGGACCCTCGGCGCCCGTGCTTGCTGGATGCTGGGCCTGGAACGCCAACCCTTCCGCGACAATGCGGCGCCGCATGAGCTTTTTCGCGATGACGCCATCGCGATGCAGCTCAATGCCCTCGCCGAACAACTGCGCAGCGGGGCCATGCTGCCGATCCTGCGGGGCGAGGCGGGCAGCGGCAAGACCTCTCTATTGATCCAACTCATGGCTCGGACGGGCAACGACTACCACTACTTCGTCGTTCGCGGTAGCGCGGCCACGGCGGCCGAACGGGTGATCGTCGACATGTTGCGGGTCCTGATACGGCCCGTGCCCGATGACACCGGTGAGTGTTTCCGTGAGCTCGTCCGCCAGCTCCGCAGCGTCGTCGCGGATGCCCACCCGGCGGTACTCGTGGTCGACGATGCCGACGCCCTATCCGATCGCGAGCTGGGCCGGCTCCTCACCGTGTACGACAAGCTACGCCAGGCCGTCGGTGGCCGGTTCCGGCTTCTGCTGGCAGCCGACCCCGCGATTGAGCCCCGGCTGGCGAACCTCCATTGTGAACAGCTCGACAGCGGGCAAGTGTTCACGAGCAATGTCCGCCCCCTCAGCCGCAATCGGGTTCCGGGCTACTTGGCGCATCGTTTGGCCATGGCCGGCTACTCGGGTGAGCTCCCGCTCGATGACGCCAACCTGGATGCGCTCGCGGCCACGGGCGCGGTCCTGCCGCGCCAGGTCGAGCAAGCGGCGGCTGCGGCCATCAATGCGCGCTGGCCCGACTGAAGCGATCGAGACAGATGACGCCCTGCTCAGCTGCGGGGCCTCGCCCCCTTCGGCAACGGGTAGGTAGCTCGTGGCGGGACGCATCCCGACGAACTTCATCGATGATTTGCTGGCACGCATCGACATCGTCGATGTCGTCGACCAGCGCGTCGCCCTGCGCAAACAGGGCAACGACTGGGTCGCTTGCTGCCCGTTCCACGACGAGAAAACGCCGTCGTTCACCGTTACCCCGAGCAAACAGCTCTACTACTGCTTCGGCTGCGGCGCCGGGGGATCGGCCCTCGGTTTCGTCATGGCCTATGACAACCTCGATTTCGTCGAGGCGGTGGAGACACTGGCCGATTCGGTCGGCATGGAGGTGCCGCGAGAGGGCACAACGGGCGGCAGTGGGCCCTCGCTGGATCCGGTATACGCCGCCCTCACTTGTGCCGAGCGCTTCTACCGTCGGGAGCTGGCCCGGAGCGAGACGGCGGTCAGCTACCTCAAGGCGCGGGGCATCTCGGGGCGCACGGCGGCACGCTACGGGCTGGGCTACGCGCCCGCGGAATGGCGCGGCCTGCTCGAGCGCGGCGATTGCGGCGACGCCGAGACAATGCATCGCGCGGGCGTGGCCAATTGCCACGAGCGCAGCGGTCGCTATTACGACCGGCTACGCGACCGGGTCGTTTTCCCCATACGGGACCGGCGGGGCCGGACCATCGCCTTCGGCGGCCGAGTGCTCAGCGACGCCAAACCGAAGTACCTCAATACGCCGGAGAGTCCCGTCTTCCACAAGGGCCGGGAGCTCTACGGGCTCTACGAGGCACGACGTCACCATCGCCGCCTGGACCAGATCCTGGTGGTCGAGGGCTATATGGACGTCGTTGGGCTCGCGGAACAGGGCATTGGCTATGCCGTCGCCACACTCGGTACGGCCGCTAGCCCGGCGCATATCGAGCGTTTGTTCGCCGTGACCGGCGAGATCGTGTTCTGTTTCGACGGCGATGAGGCGGGCGAGCAGGCCGCGTGGCGGGCGTTGACGAACACGCTGGCGACACTGACCGATGGCCGGGAGGCGCGTTTTTTGTTCCTGCCCGAAGGCGAGGACCCCGAGAGCTTGGTTGCGACGGAGGGCCAGGCCGCGTTCGAGCGGCGTATCGCACAGGCGATGCCGCTGGCCGATTATCTGATTCAAGGGGTCCGCGCCGACGTCGACACCACATCGATCGGTGGCCGGGCGCGAGTGGCCGAACGCGCCCGCCCCCTGCTCGGCAGCATGCCGCGCGGGGTCTATCACGACCTCCTGGTCGATCGCCTCGCACGCGAGGTTGGCACCAGCGGCGAGCGCCTGCGTCAGGACCTCGCCGGCAAGGCACCGCACGGAGCGGGCGCGGGCGATCGAGACGCACGCGCGCCCCGCAAGAGCCCACCGGTACGCATGACACCGATGCGCACCGCCATCGCATTGATCCTCCAGAACCCGGATCTCGCCGACCGGATCCCGGAGGATCACCCGGCCATCAACGGCGCCGTCAAAGGGGCGGGATTACTCGCCGATCTACGGGCGAAGGTATTGCATGACCCGCAGATCAGCAGCGCACGCCTGCTGGAGGCGTACCGTGACGCCCCCGAGTACCACCATCTCGAGCGCCTCGCCACCCATCAGTTCGCGACCGACGACAGCCTCGATCGCCGCGAGGCCCTGGATCAGGAGCTCGGCGACGCACTGGGGCGGTTGCGTGAGCAGGCCCGCCGCGCACGGCGGGCCGAGCTCATCGACGCCGCAGCCGAGCGCGACCTGACGAGCGAGGAAAAGGCGGAGCTGCGGGCGTTAACCTCCGACGACGACGGCTAGGCCTGCAGCATCACGGGCCTTTCCTGGACAACCGCCGACAGAGTACCGACAATATGCGGCTCGACTGAGCCACCCTGCGGGCATTAGAGGGGACGAGCGCTAGCCATGACCGATTATCTCTTCACCTCCGAATCGGTGTCGGAGGGGCATCCGGACAAAATCGCCGACCAGATCTCCGATCGGGTCCTCGACGAGATCCTCAGGCAGGACCCCAGTGGCCGCGTGGCATGCGAGACCTTGATCAAGACGGGTCTGGTGCTGATCGCCGGCGAGGTGACAACCACTGCCTGGGTCGACCTCGAGGATGTCGTGCGCAAGACCGTCCTCGACGTCGGCTACAACGACTCCGACATGGGCTTCGACGGCGAGACCTGTGCGGTGCTCAACGGTATCGGCAAGCAGTCCCCCGATATCGCGCAGGGCGTCGACCGGGAAAAGCCCGAGGACCAGGGTGCCGGCGACCAGGGATTGATGTTCGGCTATGCCTCCAACGAGACCGATGTGCTCATGCCGGCGCCGATCACTTATGCCCACCGGCTGATGCAGCGCCAGGCCGCCGTTCGCAAGAACGGCGACCTCGAATGGCTGCGACCCGACGCCAAGAGTCAGATCACGTTCCGCTACGACGACGGGCAACCGGTCGGGATCGACGCCGTCGTGGTGTCGACCCAGCACAGCCCGGACGTATCCCAGGAGCAGCTGCGGGAGGCTGTGATGGAGACCATCATCCAGCCAACGCTGCCGAGCGAATGGCTTGCCGAGTGCCGCCGGGACAAGATCCACATCAATCCCACCGGCAGCTTCGTCACCGGCGGGCCGGTAGGGGACTGTGGCGTCACGGGGCGCAAGATCATCGTCGATACGTACGGCGGCATGGCCCGCCACGGCGGTGGCGCCATGTCCGGCAAGGACCCGTCGAAGGTCGACCGGTCGGCATCGTATGCCGGGCGATACGTCGCCAAGAATGTCGTCGCGGCGGGTCTCGCCGAACGCTGCGAGATCCAGGTCTCTTATGCGATTGGGGTGGCCGAGCCGACCTCCGTCAGTGTCGACACATTCGGAACGGGTGCAATCGACGATCGCCGCATCGAGACCCTGGTGCGCGAGCACTTCGATCTGCGTCCGTTTGGTTTGATCAAGATGCTCGGTCTCAAACAGCCCGTGTTCGCGCAGACCGCGACCTATGGGCACTTCGGTCGCGACGACGTCGAACTCCCCTGGGAGCAGACCGACCGGGCGGAGGCGCTGCGTGAAGCAGCGAAGCTGTCCGCGGCCGGCTAATCAAGCCCGGGTTCACCCGAGGAGCGCTGCACCGGGCGGGGCAGCCGCGCGCCAGACCCGCTCGCTAGGCTCGGGTGGCCCGGCCTCAAGGCAACGGCGCTCGTCAATCGAGAGGAAGACCTCATGAACGCTGTACCCGAGTCCATTCCGACCGAAAACGCGATCGTTGACCCATCGCTGGCGGGCTGGGGCCGCAAGGAAATCGCCATCGCCGAGAAGGAGATGCCGGGGCTGATGAGCCTGCGCGAGCGCTACGCGGCCCAAAAGCCACTGTTGGGGTGCCGGATCGCCGGCTCGCTGCACATGACCATCCAGACCGCGGTGCTGATCGAGACGCTGCAGGCCCTGGGTGCCGAGGTGCGCTGGGCTTCGTGCAATGTGTTCTCGACGCAGGACCATGCCGCGGCCGCCATCGCCGAGACCGGGGTTCCCGTCTTTGCGTACAAGGGCGAAACGCTCGACGAGTATTGGGAGTACCTCCATCGCATCATGGAGTGGCACGACGGCGGCTTCCCCAGCCGCATCCTCGACGACGGCGGCGACGCCACGCTGCTGGTGATGCTGGGCATGAAGGCCGAGCAGGATCCCAGCATTCTCGACGCCCCCGGTAATGACGAGGAGCGTGCCGCTTTCGCGTCGATCCGTCGACGCCTGGATGAGCGCCCCGGCTGGTACAGCCAGGTTGCCGAATCGATCGGCGGTGTGACCGAGGAGACGACGACCGGTGTCGCTCGCCTCTACAAGATGGAGCGCGAGGGGACGCTGCGCTTCCCCGCGATCAACGTCAATGACTCGGTGACGAAGTCGAAGTTCGACAACCTCTACGGCTGCCGTGAGTCGTTGATCGACGGCATCAAGCGCGCGACCGACGTGATGATCGCCGGCAAGATCGCGGTCGTGCTGGGCTACGGCGACGTTGGCAAGGGCTGCGCCCAGGCGCTACGCGGCATGGGCGCGACCGTGTGGGTCACCGAGATCGACCCGATCTGCGCGCTGCAGGCGGCGATGGAAGGCTATCGGGTGGTCTCGATGGACGAGGTGTGCGACAAGGCCGATCTGTTCATCACGGCGACCGGCAACTACAACGTGATCAGCCACGATCACATGGCCGCGATGCGCGATGAGGCCATCGTGTGCAACATCGGGCACTTCGACAACGAGATCGACGTCGCTAGCTTGAAGGACTACGAGTGGGACAACATCAAACCCCAGGTGGATCACATCACCTTCCCCGACGGTAAGCGCATCATGCTGCTCGCCGAGGGCCGGCTGGTGAATCTGGGCTGTGCCACGGGCCACCCGAGCTTTGTCATGTCGGCGTCTTTCACTAACCAGGTCATGGCGCAGATCGAACTCTGGCAGCGCCCCGATGACTACGACAACGCGGTGTACGTGCTGCCCAAGCATCTCGACGAAGAGGTCGCCAGCCTGCACCTGACCAAGATCGGCGCGAGTTTGACCGAGCTCACCCCGCAGCAGGCGGACTACATCGGTGTCCCGGTCAACGGGCCGTTCAAGCCGAGCCACTACCGCTACTGAAGGGGTTCGTGCTCCCCGACAAGGGGGGCGCCGGGGCGCCGGCGCCCCGCCCCGTCGGCTGTCGGCCGCTGAAGTAGCTCGCTGCGATGGCGCACTGACCGGCGCGGCGGCGAGCCGAGATCTTGCCACGCGATCCCCATTCGTGCGGATGAGCGCATGAACAACCACGAGCTGGTTCGACGCGACCTCGACTGCGTCTGGCATCCCTGTACCCAGATGAAGGACTTCGAGGAGGTCCCGCCGATCCCGTTCCGTCGGGGCGATGGGGCATACCTGGAGGATTTCGACGGCAACAGCTACCTCGACATGATCAGCTCGTGGTGGGTGAACCTGTTCGGCCACGCCAACCCGCATATCAATGCTGCCATCACCGAGCAGCTCCAGCGGGTCGAGCACGTCATGATGGCCGGATTCACCCACGAGCCCGTGATCCGTCTATCGGAGAAGCTCGTCGACGTCACGCCGGCCCCGCTCACGCGGTGCTTCTACGCGGACAACGGCAGCTCGGGTATCGAAGCGGCGCTCAAGATGAGCTTCCACTACTGGCGCAACGCGGGCGCCGGCGAGAAAACGAAATTCCTCGCGCTCACGAACAGCTACCACGGCGAGACACTGGGCGCCCTCGCCGTCGGCGACGTCGACATCTTCAAAAAGACCTACCGCCCGCTATTGATGGACGCCGTGATTGTCGGCGGCCCCGACTGCTTCCATCGGCCCGAGGAGACCACGTGGGAGGAGCACTCGCGCGCGATGTTCGCCCACATGGAGGCCGCGCTTGCCGCGCACGCCCACGAGGCGTCTGCGGTGATCGTCGAGCCGTTGGTGCAGTGTGCCGGTCAGATGCGCATGTATCACCCGGCCTACCTCGAACTCTTGCGCGAGGCGTGCGACCGCCATGGCGTGCACCTGATCGCCGATGAGATCGCGACCGGCTTCGGGCGTACCGGGCAGATGTTCGGCTGCGACCATGCCGGCGTCGTGCCCGACTTCCTGTGCCTGTCCAAGGGCTTGACCGGCGGCTATCTGCCGATGAGCGCCGTGGTGACCACCGAAGACGTGTATCACGCCTTCTACGACGATTTCGACACGCTGAAGGCCTTCCTGCATTCGCACTCGTACACCGGGAATCCCTTGGCCTGCAGCGCGGCGCTGGCGACGCTGGAACTATTCGAATCACAGGACACACTTCGCCGCAACGAGGGCCTGGCCGCGGCGATGGCCGCGGGCATGGCCGAGGCCTTCGAGGATCACCCGCACATCGGCGACGTCCGGCAAACGGGCATGATCGGTGCCGTCGAGATGTGCCAGGACGGCGATCGACAGCGCCCGTTCCCCTGGCAGGAGCGCCGGGGGCTCAGTGTCTACCGCTACGGCGTCACACAGGGCTGCCTGCTGCGACCGCTCGGCAACACGATTTATTTCATGCCGCCCTACGTCATCACTGAGAACGAGCTGCGTTACGCAATAAGCGTTGCGCGGGAGGGCATCGACCGCGCAACCGAGCACGCGTGATGCGCGTACCGCGGACATTCGTCGACGCCGCGATTGTCGAGGACCAGCGCGTGACCCTACCGGCGGATGTCGCCCACCATTGGCGCCGGGTGTTGCGGCTGCGCGAGGGCTCACCGGTGCGCCTTTTCAACGGGGCAGCCGGCGACTGGCTCGGCCGATTGGTCGCGCTCGACAAGAAGGCGGCGGCGGTCGACGTGGAGGCGTTCGAGCCCCGGCAGACGGAATCGCCACTACACACGACCCTCATCCAGGGTATCTCGCGGGGCCAGCGCATGGACTACACGCTGGAGAAGGCGGTCGAGTTGGGCGTCGACTCCATCGTGCCGGTGGTGATGGAGCGGAGCCACGGGGCGCCTACGGGCGAGCGCGTCGAGCGCAAGGCGCAACACTGGCGAGGGGTGGTGCGCGCGGCCGCCGCTCAGGCCGCGCGCACGCGGCTGCCGGAGATCGCCGATCAGGCGCCATTGACGCAATGGTTACGTCAACGGCCGGGCGGCGATGCGCGACGGGTCATGCTCGACCCGGAGGGCGACATGGGGCCGGCGGGCATCGAATGCGGCGACGCGATCGAGATCATGGCGGGGCCCGAAGGCGGCTTCACGGCGGCCGAGCGCGAGGCCGCTCACCGCGCCGGCTTCAGCGGCCTGCGCATGGGCCCGCGCGTGCTGCGCACGGAGACCGCCGCGGTCGCCGCTTTGACCCTCTTTCAGGGCCTCTACGGGGATCTCGGCTGAGGGCCACGGGCGGCGCCGGGCGCCGCGCTGAGGAGGTGGCGACCGCGCGGCGCACGGGTCAAGCTGCTACCGCGGCGGCGCGCGTCAGGCGCCACGCCCGGTCTGGCGGGTGAGCTCGTGGCCGAGGCGATCGAAGGCGGGCACGAGGCACTCGCGCTCGCCCACCACGGCGCGCGCGGCGACCATCGCGCTCGCGTGTGCCGCCCCTTCCGCGGGACGCAGGCGCTGAGTGTCGACCGTCTCGCTACGCGGCAGGGCATCAATGCGCACCCCGTAGAACGGGGGCGCCCCCTCGCCCTCGAGGCCATACATCACCACGAATCGGCCAGTGCGCTCCGGCGGCTCGTCGCGCTCGCCGCAGAGCCTGTCGAAAGCGATCAGGGGGATCTCCGTGCCACGCCAGGTCCCCGTCCCCAACAACCAATCCGGCGCCCCCTGCTGGGGGCTCACATCCTGCTGGGTGACGATCTCGGCGACCGCGACGTTGGGCACGATCAATGGCCGCTTGGCGACGGGCAGCACCAGGCACTTGATTTCGCGTGTGCCCGACTCCGCCATCGCTTAGGCGGTTTCCGTTCGACCGATGAGCGCATTGATCTCGTCCATTAGCTCGCCCTCTTGGTAGGGCTTGCCGAGGTACTGGTTGACACCAACGTCCTCGGCGCGCTGGCGGTGCTTGTCGCCGGTGCGCGAAGTCACCATGATGATCGGCACGTCTTTGAGGCGCTCGTCGCTGCGCACGTTGCTGGCGACCTCATAGCCGTCCATGCGCGGCATCTCGATGTCGAGCAGGATGACGTCGGGGACCTCCTGCGCCATCCAGGACATCGCCTCGACACCGTCCTTGGCCGTGGCGACCTTGAGGCCGTTTCGCGTAAGGATTCGGTCGGACACCTTGCGCATCGTGATCGAGTCGTCCACCACGAGCACCGTGGGTGTACCGGGTGTGGCCTCGACGGCCTCGCCGGCCTCGACCGTCGCCGCCTCGGCCGGCTGCGCGGGCTCGACCTCGCTGGGCGCGGTGGCGGCGACGAAACGGCTCTCGGTACGCAGGAGCCCGCCGATATCGAGGATCAAAACGACGCTGCCGTCGGCCATGATGGTCGCACCGGAGATCCCCGGGAGCATGTTCAAGGGCGTACCCAACGGCTTGACGACCACCTCGCGACGGCCCTGGATGTCATCGACGTGGAGTGCGACCCGATCATCGCCGGCCCGAACCATGATCACGGGATAGGTCGTCTCGGGATCATCCAGCTTGGGCTCGGCGGTGCCGAGCAGTGTGCCCAGGTGCTGCACGCGGTATTCGGCTTCCGCGTACGTAAGCCGCTTGGCGCGATCGATGTAGTACTGCTTGAGGTCGCCTGCGGTGACCTGGGTCACACCCTCGATCGAGGCGATCGGGATGGCATAGGTATCTTCGCCGGCTTTGACCAGCACCGCCTGGTTGATGGCCAGGGTCACGGGGAGGCGGATCGTGAAACGCGTGCCCTGGCCGCTGACCGTACTGATGCCCAGGGTACCGCCGAGCCGGCGGATCTCGGCGTCGACGACATCCATGCCCACACCGCGCCCAGAGATCTGGGTGACCTCCTCGGCCGTGGTGAAGCCCGTCTCGAGGATCAGCTTGATGACCTCGTTGTCGTCGCGCTCGTCGTCGGGCGTGATCAGACCGCGCTTGATCGCCTGTTGGCGTACGGCATCGGGATCAATACCGCTACCGTCATCGCTGATCTCGAGCACGACGTCCGTACCGCCACGGTGGAGATCTAGGCTGATGGTGCCCTGTTCCGGCTTACCGTTGCGGCGACGCTCCGCCGGTGACTCGATGCCGTGGGACACGGCGTTGCGCAGCACGTGCTCCAGGGGCGCCACCACGCGCTCCTGGATCGAGCGGTCGACCTCGAGCTCACCGCCGGTCATCGTCATCTGCGCCTTCTTGCCCACTTGCGAGGCGGTCTGGCGAACGACCCGGCTGAGCCGCGCGCGCAGGCCGTCGAAGCGAACCATACGCGTCTGCATCAAGCCATCCTGGAGCTCGGAGGACACGCGCGACTGCTGGGTCAGCAGGGTCTCGGCATCGCGCGTGAGGTTCTCCAGGATCTCCTTGATTGAATCGAGGTCGCCCACGCTCTCGGCCAGGGAACGTGACAGCTCCTGGATCCGGGTATAACGATCGAACTCGAGCGGGTCGAAATCCTCGCGGCGCGGTTGCTCCTCCTGCTCCTTCTCGCCGCTGTAGAGGATTTGCGCCTCCGTCTCGTCCTCCATCTGGCGCAATTGCTCGCGCAGCCGATTCACCGTCTGCTCGAACTCGTTGAGGTTGAAACGGTATTGCCCCATTTGCTCGCCGAGGCGCGAGTGGTAGATACTGACCTCGCCGGCGTAATTGACGAGGTTGTCGAGCAAATCGGACCGCACGCGAATCTGCTCGGCCGTGGACTGGCTCGATGCGCCCGCACTGCCTTGGCCCTGTGCTTCGGCACCCACATCGCCCCGAGACGGCTCGGCGCCCGTGGCCGCCTCCGAGCCCTCGCCGGCGGCGACCTCGGGTGTAGCGCCTTCGGGGGATGCGCCCGCTTCGCCATCCTCGTTGGCCTGCGGGGCCACCGACGTCGATTCGCTGCTCGCTTGCGCCTCCGCGGCGACGCTCGCCTGCGCTGCGTTGGCCGGGCTAGCGCCACGCTCCCTGAAATTCTGGAGGTCCTCTAGCAGCCAGTCGACTCGAGCGATGGGCTGGCGGCCGCGAACCTGCTCGAGCAGCACCGTCAAGGCATCAACGGCCTCTTGCAGGAGATCGAACAGCTCCTCGCTGATCTGGCAACTGCCCTCTTCGACCGCTCTCACCAGCGACTCTACCTCGTGGGTGAGGTCGGCGATGGGCGGCAGGTGCGCCATGCGCGCACCGCCTTTGAGCGTGTGCAGGCTCCGCTGGAGCTCACTCGTGATTGCGGGGTCACCGGGGCGCTCGCGCCAGCGGGCCACACCTTGTTCGCACGCCTCGAGCAATTCGTCGGCTTCTTCGAGGAAGACATCGACGAGCTCATCGCCGCCCTCGTCATAGGTGGCATCGAGCTCGGCCTTGGCTTTGTGGCATTGCGCGTCGATCTGCTGCCGCACCGGATCGACCCCTTCCACCGGGTCAGCCTCGCCACGCAGGTGCGCTAGCATCCGGTCGAGCAGGCGAACGGCTTCCCCGAGCGCGGCAACATCATCGCTGCTGAGGTCGGTCCGCGCGTCGCGCCGGTGTTTCAGCAGGTCCTCCATGGGCGCGGCCACGGCCGCGATGTCGTCACAGCCCGCCGTCTCCGCGCTGCCCGCCAGCGTGTGGAGCGCCCGCAGGGCCTGTGTGTCGGCCGGTTGCGCCTCGTGCAACGACTGGCCGTAGGCATCGAGATACGCCCCTCGCAACACCGTCTGGTGCGATTCCGCCTCCCGGGCGAATACGGCCACGAGGCTGTCGCCCGCGGCCTCGCCCCCAGCCGCCGGTGGCGCCGCGGTTGGGGCCTCATCGGCGCCCGGTGTCACGTCACTGATCGGCTCGAGCGCATCACCGCCCGGCGTCGGCTCGGCCCCAGCGACGGGGGTCGTGACCGTGGCGTTCGCATCGGCACCGGGTACCGATCCGTGGCGCAGGCTCTCGATACGCTGGATCAGCTCCTGCTGGGGCGACAGGGCCTGGCCGGCGCGCGCCTCGGCGAGCATGGACGAGAACGCGTCGACGGCCTCCTGTAGCCCGTCGAACAGCGCCTCGTTGCGCTCGCATGTGCCTTGGTCCACAGCATGAAGGAGCGCCTCGAGTTCGTGCGCCAACACCCCGAGGCCCTCGAGGTCGGCCATACGCGCACCGCCCTTGAGGGTATGCAGGGCGCGTTGCAGCTGCGTCGGCGCATCCGCGTCTTCGGGGTTGTTGCGCCACCGAGCGACGGCCTCATCACACGTCTCGATCAGCTCATCTGCCTCTTCGAGGAAACTGTCGATGAGTTCGCCGTCGACCTCGACGTCACCGCTGTGGGCCCCGGCGTCGCCGCTGGCGTCAGCGCCTACCGCGCCCGTCGCGTTCGTCTCCTCCGAATCCGGCGGGTCGATGGCTGTTGCCTCGTCGGCGTCGAGGGCGGCGGGTTCAGGCGCCTCGAGGTCGATGTCGCCCTCGTCGAAGGCTGGCCGCGCGATGGTCGTCGCCTCGGTCACCTCCGCTGCGTCAGCGGCACTTTCGTCGCCCGCGGCCCCGGCTGGGTGCCCGCTCGCCGCTTCGTCCGTTGCGCCACCGGGCTGCGGTGACGCCGCAGTGCCGCAAAGCCCGTGCACCTGCTCCAGGATGTGCGCGGCGGGTTGCAAGGCCTGCGACGAGCGCACTCGAGCGAGCATGGCACTGAGGGCATCGACGCCCTCGCGCAGGGTGTCGAAGAAGCGTTGCCCGAGTTCACACGTGCCTTCCTCGCCCGCCGAGACGAGCATCTCCAGCGCATGACTGAGCTCCCCCAACGGCGCCAGGTCCGCCATACGGGCGCAGCCCTTGAGCGTATGCAAATGGCGCTGGATCTCGACCACGACCGCCGGGTCATCGGGATGGGTGCGCCACCGGTCCACGGCGCCATCCAGCGCCTCGGTGATGTCGTCGCCCTCGGACAGGAGCGTGGTGATCAATTCATCATCGACCGCGGTCGGATCGACACCGGCGTCCGTCGCATGCGGCGCCGGTTCCTGCTGGGATGGCGCCGGGCCCGTCGTCGCACCGGCGTCCGCTCGGAGGGGCACCTCGGCTTGGGCTTCGTTGGCGTGCCCGTCGGTGCCAGCGCCCAAGATATCGAGGTCACCGACATCGGGCGCCAGGGGATCGTCATCGTCCAATCCCGGGTTCGCAGTGTCGCGGCTTGGTGCTTGGTCCGCGTCCGCGCTCGCTTCGAGCGGCGAGGCATCGTTGCCGCCTGGGGCGTCGCCATCCGGCACGCCTAGGGCGTCGTCGGCGTCGACCGACGACTCGGGCTCAGAGATGGTGTCGCCATGGTTGCGATCGGCTGCCATGGCGTCGTCCGATCGTGCCGGATCGTTCGCCGTTCGCGCCTCGGGCGAGGCGGCGGCGTCGCCAGAGGGCTCAGCGCCACGATCGCCCTGTTCAACACCAGCGCTAGGCGCCGTATCCGTGGCCCCGGCACCACCCGATACCGGGCTCGGTTCCGACGGCCCGCTGCCGCCGCCGGGCGGCGGTTCCTCACCGCGGCTCAAGGCGTGCGCCCGCTGGATGAGGTGATCGATCCCGCTGATGGGGGATCGATTGCCGCGGATTTGCTCGATCAATTGCGGCAGTGCGGCAGCGGACTCGTCGAGGGTATCGAACAGCAACGAGGTGGCATCGATCGTGTGATCGATCACGCGGTTGAGCATGTTCTCCATCGACCAGGAGAACTCGCCGACGAGCTCGGCGCCGATGAGGCGACCACCCCCTTTGAGGGTGTGGAACGCCCGGCGTACAACCACCAGCGCGTCCTCGTCACTGGGGTTGGCCTTCCACTTCGGCAGATATTCGTTGATCTTGTCGAGCTCGCCGAGCGCCTCCTCCAGGAAGACCTCGACGATCTCGTCGTCGACGTCCTCTCCCACGATGGCGTACTGCGACCCGCTCGAGGCGGGATCGACACCCGCGGCCGGGCGCTCCCCCTCGCCGGCCGTTAGCGCGTGTTGGCCAGCGGCACTCGTTTCGCTGTCGCCCGGATCCGCCGCGACATCCCCCGCTTGCCCGGGGACACCCGGATCGGACGCGCTGGCTTCGCCGCTGTTAGGGCCGTCCGGATCGAGCGCCGCACCGACGGCGGCATCGGGCTCATCGGTCGCCAGATCGACCTCGAGCCCGCCGTCGCCCCCGTCCGCGGTGGTGTCATCGCTCATCTGCCGGGGGCCGCCGGCCTTAAGGTCAGCACTGTCATCGGCACCGTCGAGTTCGAGCCCCTCGAGCTCGAGATCGTCCGCGGGGTCATCGACCGGGCCGACTTCGACGCCACCGCTCGCCGCAGCGGCGTCATCAGCGGCCTCCGGCACGCCCGCCCCCGTGTCGTCCGGGGATTCAAGCTCGAGCCCGCCCGCGTCGAGGGCGTCCCGGTCCAGGGCGTCGACGCTTTCGCTTTCGGGCGCCGGCGCTGCCTCGCGTTCGCCGGCGTCGGCAGGCAACGCGTCCTCGTCCAGCTCGAGCTCGGCCACGTCGAACCCTTCATCCTGGTCGGCGCTGCCAACAGGCCCTTCAGCAGCCGCCTCGTCGCCGACATCGCCGAGCTCGGCGTCGGCGGCCGCCGCGGGCTCGCTCGATGCGATCACCACCTGTTCGTCCTCGCTGTGGGTCACCGGCTCACCGCCGGTTGCCAGTGCCGCAATGGCACGCGACGCGCCCTCGAGCAGGTGAGTCATAGCCGCGCGGTCGTGATCGACCGCTTCCAGATAATACTCCAGGCCTGCGACCACATCGGCGATCAGGACTTGTGTATGGTCATCCGGGTGCATCCGGCGCTCGACCAGCTCGGTCTCGATGTAGCGCCGCAGGTTTCGCACCAGGGGGACAGCCGACTCGAGCGGGAGCATCGCCAATGCGCCCTCGAGCTCGGACAGCAGTGTCGGCGCCTCTGCCAGGGCGTCACGACCGGTCTCCGGGTCGCCGCAGTAGGCACCGATGGCCTCGCGGAGCTTGGACAGGTCATCCAGAGCCGCCGCGATCACGGCGGACAGCAGCGGCCGATACTCGGAGTCGGGCAAGTCCCGAATCGCCAAGGCGCCGGTATCGCTCGCCGAGGCGTGTACCGGGCGCCCGGTCTCGAGCGCGGTCAGGTCGCTGTCGGCGCGCACGAGCACGTCGGCAAGCGTTTGCATGCGCTGGTCGGCTTCGCCGGTGCCCAGCGAGTCGATCTCGGCCAACGCATCGGCCTCGCGGCGCAACACCTCGTGGGTGTGCGACAGCCCCACCATGCTGAAGGTATCGGCGACCTGCTTGAGGCGATCCGGCAGGCCCTCGAGCACGTGCGGGCGCCGTTCCTCGCTGTGGACGTAGATCTCGACCGCATCGCGAATGCTCGCGAGGTCGTCGCGAATGCCCTGGCCCACGACCTCGAGGAGAGCGCGGTTGGGGCCCTCGAAGTCCGCTTCGGCACCGCTGCCGGGTAGCAGTTCCTCGAGCTGGTAGGCCTGCTTCACCTCCTGAACCCGCGGACTGTCCGAGCCGGAGCGGGCCACGTAGTACAGCAGGCTCCGGAGCAAATCGAGCGGGATCGTGCGCTCGAGCGCGCCCTCGCCTTGGCGCACCAGCTGGCTCAGCAACCGCTCCACGCGGGCCATCAAGACCTTGACGTTGCGGTCTTGCTCGAGCCCCTGATCGGATAGCGACTCCGTGAGGGCGCCGCAAACCCGCCAGAGCCGTTGCGTCGCGGGGTTGGCGGTCGCCTGCGCCAGCTCTTGGAGGACGCTGCCGAGCTGGTCCAGCGAGTGCTCGATATCCTCGCCGCGATACCACCCCAGCAAGGCCCGCTGGAACCGAGGGCGGAGCCGTTTCGCGGTCGCCTGAAGGGTGCCATCGTCTTGGGCACCCACCCCTGCCGTGCCGGTCGAGGCCACGGGCTCCAGTTCGGGCCTGAAGACATCACGCTCGGTCAGGGGCTGGTCGCCGCGGGCATTGCGCAGCTCATTGATCAGCGGCAACAGCACCGCGGGTCGATCGCGCCGCCCCGAGCGGATGCGGTCGAGATAATCGGGCAGTTTGAAGATGCCCTTGAGAAGGACCTCAAGACCCGGCTCCGGGTGCTCGACCTGCCGCCCCGAGAGCGCAGTAGCGAGCGCACGCATCTCGTCGACAAGGAGGGTGGGGCCATCGAGATCGAGCAGCTCGAGCGTGCCCCGGATCTCGCGAAGGCGGGGCGTAACGCCGTCGGCGCCGGTAGCCGGATCGTCACTCTCGAGGCTCTGCTCGAGCGTGCGCTGGACCTCCTCCACGAGGGGGGCGAGCTCGCGGAGGACCGTGTCGACGGAGTTGATCTCGACCGTCTGTGCGCTCATCGCTCGGTTGCCATGGATCCCGGAGCGGGCTGTCTAGACGAGCCCCGCGGTCCCTCCTTCCATCGTGGTGGTCTCATCATCCTCCCTGCGCTGGCGCGGATCGAGCTCTTCGGGCAACTTGAAGCCCGTCACGGAATCACGCAACTCCTTTGACAAGGCGGTCAACTCGCCAATCGAGGTGGCCGTCTCGCTGGTGCCATCCGATGTCTGAATCGTGATGCCCTGAATGACGTTCATCTTCTCCGAGATCTCGACCGCAGTCGAGGCCTGTTGCTCGGCCTCCTGCGAGATCTGCTGAATCAGTTCGGCGATCTGGTTCGACACCGACTCGATCTCGCCCAGGGCACCCCCTGCCTCCTCGGCGAGCTTGGCGCCACTGACCACGCCCGCGGTCGACTGCTCCATCGACTGGACGGCCTCGTTGGTGTCGTTCTGAATCGTCTTGATCAATGCCTCCACGCGCTTGGTCGCATCCGACGCGCGCTCGGCGAGTCGCTGGACCTCGTCGGCCACGACGGCGAAGCCACGCCCCGCCTCTCCGGCCGTCGACGCCTGAATGGCGGCGTTGAGCGCGAGGATGTTGGTCTGCTCGGCGATATCGTTAATCACGCCGATGATGTCGCCAATCTCTTGCGAGGATTCGCCCAGTCGCTTGATCCGCTTCGAGGTCTCTTGAATCTGCTCGCGAATCGAATCCATGCCCGAGATCGATCGGCGAACCGTTTCGGCACCGTTCGACGCGATCGTCACCGACTTGCGTGCGACTTCCGCCGATCCGCGCGCGTTCTCGGCGACGCGCTCCATCGACGAGGCCATCTCGGTGATTTGCTCGTTGGCCGCCGCGATCTCGCGGGCCTGATGGTTACTCGCCTCCGCCAGGCGAATGGCGGTCGTCTGGGTGCGCTCGGCGGCACGTGCGACATCCTCGGCCGTGGCATTGATTGTGGTCACCAGGCTGCGCAAGGCATCGATCGCCGAGTTCACCGAGTCGGCGATCGCGCCCGTTATGTCCTCGGTGACCGTGGCGTGGGTAGACAGGTCGCCATCGGCCAGGGTCGACAGCTCATCGAGCAGCCGCAGAATGGCGCGCTGGTTACGCCGGTTCTGCTCGGCCTGCTCTTCAAGGCGCCGCTTCTCGCGCTGGACGTAGACGTAACCCATGACCGCCAGCGTGATCAGCAATGCGATACCGAAGCCAATGCCCACCCACAGCACATTGTCGGCAATCCCGCGTTCACCGATGGTCTCGCCGAGCTGGGTCAGGGCGGCGTCTAGGTTGCCCTGGAGCTCGTTCGCCGCGGCGCTGGTCAGCTGCAGTTCGGGGGCGAGCTCCTTGATGGAATCGATGTGGCGGCGAACCGTTGGGTAGTTCGTCGCCAGTTGCCGCAGCGTCGCGCGCACCTCGGGGGCCTGCACGGGCTCGATGTTCATCCGGGCCGAGCCCTCGAGCAGCCCGTCGAGCACCCGGCCATAGAGCGCGGCGTCGCGGGCGAACTGCTCGGCCGCCTGCTGCGCCTGCATGCCACCCGCTTGCACTCGCTCAAGTGACCCCAGCGCACGCTGCAGCAGCCACAATTGACGGCTCGCTGCCTGGATCCGGTCGGGGTCGGCATCGCGCGCGACGAGCTGATCCACCACGCGACTGGTGTTCACCAGGAGCTCGTCGGAGACGGATTCGATCTCGGCGATGTATTCGTTGATCTCCTGGACCGATTCGCGGCTCGCCGAGATCGCCTCCAGATTGACCTGCTCAACGCGCCAAGTGCCTTGGACTGCCTCGAGCTGGGATTGATACTGCTCCGGCAGCGGCGGCAAGCCCGACTCGGGATCACCGTTTTGCAGCACGTCCAGCGTCTCCTGGAAATCCTGTGTCAGGCGCTGCAGCCGATCATAGGCCTCGGCCTCGCCCTCGGCCGCACGCACCGCTGCCGTCGAGATTTCCTCGGCCAGCTGGCGTTGCTCGACGACGAGGCCATTGTATTGCGTCGTTTGCTCGCTTAAGTCCTGCGCGTAGAAGAACGACGCCACCATGCCGATGATCAGCACAATGGCGAGCACGGTGAACACGACGAGCGGGTTGCGCACCGCGGTGCGCACGGCACCCACCCACTCGGGGCTACCGCCACCTCCTTCCGTTGCAGCCTGCTCTTTACGCAGCCGGAACCGCGGGAGTTTGAGCCATTTCATACGGATCTCCCCAATCCGTCAGCGGGTGGCGCGACATGCGCTCACCGGTTGATCTCGAGAAAGTCCTTGCTGGCGACGAAGTCCGACAGGCTGAACACGAGCCATTCCTCGTCGCCGCGGCGAAAACCGCCCGTGACGTAGGGCGCGAGCACCTGAGAATCTGTAGAGAGATCGATGCGATCCTCGGCGTAGAACCGCCTCATGCCCAGCACATCATCCACGCGAAAGGCCGCCGCAATGCCCTCGCGGTGATACATCAGCGCCCGAGCGCGCTGGCTTTGCGGCGCGCGACCCCCTGTCATGAAACCGTGCAGGTCCATCACCGGCACCAGCGTGCCGCGCACGTTCGCCACACCGAGGAACCAGGAAGCCGTCCCCGGCACCTTGGTGCAACTGGGCGGATCCAGCACCTCGCGGACCTCGTGCATCGAGGCGACGAAACGCTCCTCGCCGATGCGGAAGCCGATACCGGACCAGCGCTCGCGCACCTCTTCCTGCGCAGGCAGCTTGGACCCGGCCGTGAGTAGGCGCCGCTCGTAGTCGAGCAGCAGCTCGATCGGCTCGTCCTGGGAGGCCACTGCCGCCATCGCCGGGCACCCGCCTAACTGCCGAGAATCGATTGAACGCGATTCACCAGATCCGCCTCCTTGACGGGCTTGACGATGTAGTCACGTGCGCCCTGACGCAGACCCCACACCTTGTCCGTCTCTTGGTCCTTGGTTGTGATGATGATCACTGGGATCTTCGCGGTCTCGGGATTCTTGTTGAGCTGGCGCGTCGCTTGAAAGCCGTTCATGCCGGGCATCACGACGTCCATAAGAATCAGGTCCGGCTTAACCTCGGCCGCTTTTTTCAAGCTGGTTTCACCATCGGTGGCCGACTCGACGTCGTAGCCGTTGTTTTCAAGCATCTGCTGATAGGCATGGACCTCCGTCGGCGAATCATCGACGATCAAAACGGTGGCCATATCGTTGCTCTCCTCGATTCTGTGGCGGCGGCGCGCGCTGTAATCGTGCTGCGGCGATCAATGCCTCGCGGCCGCGAGCGTCGTTCGCGTTAGCTCTCCAGCGCTCCTTTGACGGAGGCGATCAAGGCCTCCTCGCGCACGGGCTTGACGATGTAGTCACGGGCACCCTGGCGCATGCCCCATACTCGATCGGTTTCCTGATCCTTGGTGGTCACGATGATCACTGGGATGTGCGCCGTCTGCGGCGACTTGGCAAGCTGTCGAGTCGCCTGGAAGCCATTCATACCGGGCATCACCACATCCATCAAGATCACCGCCGGCGCCACCTGCTGCGCCTTTTCCAGGCTATGCTCACCATCATCAACCGACTCGACATGGTATCCGTGCTTCTCGAGAATCTTGCGGCATAGATGCTGCTCGGTTGGAGAATCATCAACTACGAGCACTGTGGTCATTTTGTTGCTCCCACCTCAACCCAGTCGGGTCAGCCGACACTGGCCACGTGCTCCTTGATGGCACCCAGCAGGTCCTCCTTCGAGAATGGCTTGGTCAGGTATTGCTCCGAGCCCACGAGCCGGCCGCGCGCCCGGTCGAAGATGCTGTCCTTGCTCGTGAGCATGATGACCGGCGTGTTCTTGAATTTGCTGTTGTGCTTGATCAGGGCGCACGCTTGATAGCCATCGAGGCGCGGCATCATGATGTCGACGAAGATGATGTCGGGCTCGTGCTCGGCGATTTTCGCCAACGACTCGAACCCATCGCCCGCCGTGACAACGTCACAGCCGGCCTTTGTCAGCAGATTCTCGGCCGATCGGCGGATCGTTTTGCTGTCATCAACGACCATGACTTTCAGGCCATTGAGTGCCTCGTCTGTCTCACTCATTACCCGTCGTGTCCCCCGAAAGATAGCCGATCAGCCCGAGTTTTCGTAGCCTGCGGCGGCGAAGATAGCGCACCGGCCCCTGAGTGGCAAACGCTAGGCGGGCACGATGCGCAGCGTAATCAATGGCTTAGTCCGGTCTCTCCACGTAGCACGGCAAGCGGGCATGGGCCCAGTCTACCCGCCCCGCCCCGCTGGCGACACCGGGGCGCGTGGCCCGGGTGCTGCTGCGCCCAGGCATCGGCGGTAGCCCGGCACATCGCTACAGGTGCAAAATGCGTGCCTGGGCCGTGCGGCCGGCCGCACGGCCCACGGCCCGGACAACCCCCTGGCGCGAGGGCCCGATGAGTCACCGTATCGGTTTTGTAATGGACCCCTTGGCGGCGATTACGCCGCGCAAGGACTCGACGCTCGCCATGATGCTCGCGGCCGAGCGCCGGGGCTGGTCCGTGCACGAGATCCACCCGAACAGCCTCGCACTCGAGGGCGCGCGCGTATCGGCGGTCATGCGCCACGTCACCGTCTACGACGACGACGCCCACTGGTACGACGTTCGCGATGAGTTCGAGGCGCCGCTGGACTGGCTCGACGCGGTGCTGATGCGCTGCGACCCGCCGTTCGACATGGATTATCTCTACACCACCCACCTGCTCGAGCAAGCGGCGGCCGCGGGCGTGCCCGTGATCAACCACCCACGGGCCCTGCGCGATGCCAACGAGAAGCTTTTCACCGCTTGGTTCCCGCAGTGCTGCCCGCCCACGCTCGTGTCGTCACGCCACGACCGGCTGCGGCGGTTCCTCGACGAGCACGGCGACATCATCATCAAACCGCTGGACGCCATGGGGGGATCCGGGATTTTTCGGCTGCGCCCCGACGATCCCAACGTGGGATCGGCGCTCGAGGTCGTCACCCATGGGTTCCAGCGCCAGATCATGGCCCAGGCATTCGTGCCGGCCATCGAGGCGGGCGACAAGCGAGTTCTGCTGGTCGACGGGGAACCGCTACCCCATGTCTTGGCGCGCCTGCCCCGAGCGGGCGAGACCCGGGCCAATCTGGCGACGGGCGGTAGCTATCGCACGCAGGCGCTTTCCGCGACCGATCGGTGGATTTGCGAGCAAGTGGCGCCGACGCTCGTCGCCTACGGTCTTCGATTCGTGGGCCTCGACATCATTGGCGACCGCCTCACCGAGATCAACGTAACCAGTCCTACCTGCATTCGCGAGATCGAGCGCGGCGCCGACGCCAGTGCCGCCGAGCGGCTCATGGATGCCATCGAGTACGCCGGCACCCCGCAGCCGGGCGCCGATGCCACGCTGGGCGGGGCTTGACCTCTACGCCCGGGTTCATCGCCGGTACAATGCGCCCCATGAAAAAGCGCAGCCGAAGCCGCGCATGACCAACAACGGCCAATCGGTCACCGCTGCTGACCGGCTGGGGCTGACGCTTTTCCTGGCGGCCGCCCTGCACGGACTGATCATCCTGGGCATCGGCTTCGCACCGCTCACCCAGGCCCCCAACGCGAGCCAGGCGCTGGACGTCGTCCTGGTGCAGCAGGAGACCGACCAAGCCCCCGAGCAAGCGGACTATCTCTCGACCGCCGATTCCGCCGGCGGGGGTGAGCGAGCGCAGCAGACGCGGCCGCGCTCCCCCGTGAGCTCGCCCGAGCGAGTGGTCAATCCGGGACTCGCCCCGGCACCACTGGAGGCCGGTGCACCCGAGCCCACCGAGCCCAAGCGCGAGCCCGTGTTGACCCAGCGAGCCGCCGATCGCGAAACGCGCACGGACCAGGAGAAACCGGAGGAGAGCCGACCGGACAAACCCGAGCGCTCGGAGGAGGTCGACTACCAGGCGCGTATCGCCAAGCTCGCAGCGGAGGTCGACAATGCCGTGAGCCGTTACGCCCAACGCCCGCGCAAGCGGTTCGTCACCGCGCGCACGCGCGAGTCGGTGGCCGCCGGCTATATGCACGAGTGGGTGCAGCAGGTCGAGCGCATTGGCAATACCAACTATCCGCGGGCAGCGCGTGAACAGGGCTTGTCGGGTGCGCTCGTGCTGGTGGTCGCGGTCAAGCCCGACGGCTCGCTCCACGAGGTACGCCTGCGCGCCTCATCCGGGCACTCGATTCTCGACAGTGCGGCCCAGCGTATCGTCCGCCTCGCGGCGCCGTTCGAGCCCTTCCCGGACGAGCTCCGCCAGGAGACTGATATCCTCTACATCACCCGCACCTGGCGCTTCGAGGGCGGCGATGTGACGACCCAGTCGACCAGTTGAGGGCATTGGCGGACGGGGGCAGGGCTGGGCGGCGGGCCCTGGGATCGACGCGATGCGGTTTTGCCGTGTAGCCGCGCCAGCGTCCACTATTGGGGCTCGACTGGATCGCCGGATGACGGCGGAGCGACCAATGGAGCTAGCCAACCAATTCCTGCTGGCGATGCCGACGCTCGAGGATCCCAACTTCCATCGCACGCTGACCTATGTGTGCGAGCACTCGGACGAGGGCGCGATGGGGCTCGTGGTCAATCGGCCACTGGGGCTCACCGTCGCCGACGTCCTGCAGCATCTCGGGATCGAGGCGCGGGCCGAGGCGAGCGCCGAGGCTCCCGTGTACCAAGGCGGTCCGGTCGAGACCGAGCGAGGCTTCGTGCTCCACACCCCGGTCGGCAACTGGGACGGCAGCCTCGCCCTGACCGAGGAGCTGGCGGTGACGACCTCGCGCGACATCCTCGAGGCAATGGCCCGCGGAGAGGGTCCGGCACGTGCCCTCGTCGCGCTGGGTTATTCCGGCTGGGCCGCGGGCCAACTCGAGGCGGAATTGGGCCAGAACGCGTGGCTGACCTGCCCCGCCAGCCTGGAGATCCTGTTCCACACGCCCGCCGAGCGACGCCTGGACAAGGCGGCCGAGCAAATCGGTATCGACCTCGATCTACTGTCGTCGGGCGCGGGTCACGCGTGAACGGGGTCTACCTGGGCTTCGACTTCGGCCGCCGTCGAATCGGCGTCGCGGCCGGCCAAGCGGTCACCCGGTCGGCGAACCCTGTCGAAACGGTCCCCGCCCGCGAGGGGGTACCGGACTGGCAGTGCATCGACCGAAGCGTGGCGGCGTGGCAGCCCGAGGCGCTGGTCGTGGGTGTCCCGGTGCACATGGACGGCACCGCCCAAACCGAGACCGGGCGCGCGCGTCGCTTCGCACAGACCTTGCGGCAACGCTACGGCCTGCCGGTCCACGAGGCGGACGAGCGCCTGAGCTCGCGCGAGGCCCATAGCGCCATCGTCGCGGACCGCCAGCTAGGGCGGCGCCGCCGGACGCGCAAGGGGGATATCGATAGAATGGCGGCTTCCATCATCCTCGAGCGCTGGCTGGCCGATCATGGAACAGACTGATGCCGCCACCGTCGAGCAATGGCTCGACCGGATGGCCGACGGGATCCGCGGCTCGCTCGAGCCCGAGCAACGATCCCGGCTACGCATCGTGGGCATCCACACCGGCGGCGTGCGCGTCGCCCGCGCGCTGCATAGGCGCTTGGCACCCGCCCCCGCGCTGGGGACACTCGACATCTCGTTCTACCGCGACGATTTCACCCGGGTCGGGTTGCATCCGCGGGTCCGGCGCTCGGAGTTGCCGGTGACGGTCGACGACGGCGAGATCCTGTTGGTCGACGATGTGCTCTACAGCGGGCGCACGGTGCGCGCGGCCCTCAACGAGCTCTTCGACTACGGCCGCCCCGCTCGTGTGATGCTGGCCGCGCTGATCGAGCGAACGGGGCGGGAGCTGCCCATAAGGGCCGATTTCCTGGGCCAGCGCCTCGACTTGGCACCGACGCAGCGGGTCCGATTGAACGAGGGCGACCTCGGCCTACGCATCCAATCCGTGGCGGGCGAGGCCCCTGCCCATGGCTGAAGCCACCGATCTCCAGCTGGCCCCCAGTGGGGGACTCGCGCACTGCCTCACCACCGAAGGCCTCGGCCGCCAGCGGATCGAGACCATTCTCGACGTCGCCGAGTCGTTCGCCGGGGTCAACGACAAGGCCGTCAAGAAGGTACCGCTGCTGCGCGGGCATACAGTGGTGAACCTCTTCTTCGAACGCAGCACGCGGACGCGCACGACCTTCGAGCTCGCCGCCCAGCGCCTGTCCGCCGATGTGCTCAACATCGACGCAGCGACCTCCGCGACCGGCAAGGGCGAGTCCCTGCTGGACACGCTGGCGAACCTGGAGGCCATGCAGTGCGACCTCTTCGTGGTGCGCCACGGCCAGTCCGGCGCGAGCCACTTCCTGGCCAACCATGTGAGCCCGGGTGTACACGTCATCAACGCCGGCGATGGCCAGCACGCGCACCCGACGCAAGCGTTGCTCGATGTCCTGACGATCCGGCGGCACAAAGGGGCGTTCGAGCCGCTGTCGGTGGCCATCGTGGGTGACGTGCGCCACTCGCGGGTCGCGCGCTCGCAGATCCACGCGTTGCGGGCCCTGGGCACGGGCGAGATCCGCGTCGTCGGACCACGTACCCTGCTGCCACGGTCGGTCGAGTCGCTCGGGGTGACCGCCTACGAGGATATCGACGCGGGCCTGCGCGACGCTGACGTCGTGATGCTGTTGCGCCTGCAGCGCGAGCGCATGGAGCACGGTCTGCTGCCGAGCGCCTCGGAGTACTTCGCCCAGTGGGGCGTGACCCGCGAGCGCCTGGCCCGGGCTAGCGCCGATGCGATCGTCATGCACCCGGGACCCACCAACCGCGGCGTCGAGATCGACTCGGCGGTCGCCGACGGGCCCCAGTCGGTGATCCTCGAGCAAGTCACCAACGGCATCGCCATCCGCATGGCCGTGATGGCGTTGGTCACCGGCAATGCGCCCGGGCCGGAGACGACCAAGTGAGCGATACCATCCTGCGTGGCGGCCGTGTCATCGATCCCGGCACCGGTGTCGACCGCATCGCCGATGTCCACATCGCCGATGGGCACATCGCTGCGATCGGGGCAGTCGAGGCGAGCCAACGAGTTGCCCGCGAGATGGATATCAGCGGTCGGGTGGTCTGTCCCGGCCTGGTCGATCTGGCGGCGCGGGTGCGTGAGCCCGGGTCGACCCATAAGGGCTCTGTTGCCTCCGAGAGCGCCGCGGCGCTGGCCGGCGGCATCACGACCATGGCATGCCCGCCCGATACGGAGCCGCCAATCGACAGCCCGGCGACCGTGGAATTGATTCGCCAGCGAGCGCTCGCCGCCGACGGGGCCCGGGTGGCGCCCATCGGCGCACTCAGTGCGGGGCTCGACGGCGAGCATCTGGCACCCATGGGAGCGCTCGCACGGGCCGGCTGTGTCGCCTTGGGTCAAGCCGACCGCCCGATTCGCGACACCCAGGTCCTTCGAGCGGGTTTGGCGTATGCCGCCACCCAGGGCCGGGCGGTGTTTCTGCCACCGCGCGACCCGTACCTCTCCGCCGGCTACGCGCACGAAGGGGGCGTGGCGACGCGGCTCGGGCTAAGCGCCATACCCGTCAGCGCAGAGACCAGTGAGCTCGCGCGTCTGATTGCGCTGGCCCAGGATACCGGGGCGCATGTGCACGTCGGGCCACTGTCGAGCGCCGCGGGCGTGGAGATGTTGCGCCGGGCCCGCCAAGACGGCGTTACCATAACGGGCGATACGGCGATCCACTACCTGCATCTCACCGAGCAAGCCGCCGACGGGTTCGACAGCGACGCCCATGTCGCCCCGCCGCTGCGCGAACCCACCGATCGCGACGCCTTGCGCAACGCGCTCGCCGAAGGCGCCATCGCCGCAGTGACCTCGGATCATCGCCCGCACGAGGCGGACGCCAAACGTGTCCCGTTCGGTGAGAGCGCGCCCGGTATCTCCGGCCTCGAAACCCTGTTGTCGCTGGTCGTGGAGCTCGCGGCTGCGGGGGTTTGCGACCTGGCGACCGCACTCGCGCGCGTGACCAGCGGCCCGGCGACCATCCTGGGCGCGGCCAGTGGCGCAGTATCTCCGGGCGCGCTGGCGGATCTTTGTGTGTTCGATCCCACGGCGAACTGGCGGGTCGAGCCCGCGGCGCTGCAAAGCCGCGGCCACAACACCCCGTTCGCCCAAAGGCTGATGACGGGGCGAGTCGAATCGGTGTTCGTCGGCGGGCGACAGCTCCATTCGCCCCCGGACTGAATGGGCGACCGTCGGGCCCGTCAGCGGGGTGCCGGCGGGTCGGGCGAGACCGGCGCGGGCGCGTGTGGCGAGTCTCTACTGACTGGGCAGCTCCTCGAGATCCTCGGGGAATTCGAGATCGTCGGCCTCGTCACCACCGTTGGTGGCCTTCTGGACCCCACCGCCGAAGTTGATGCGCCATTCGAGGTCACTTCGCGAGTCGGCATGGTCGAGCGCGGTTTCGAAATCGATCTCGCCGGCATGGTAGAGGTGAAACAGCGATTGATCGAAGGTTTGCATGCCATCCTTCGAGCCCTTCGCCACGGCATCGCGGGCCTCGTGCAACTCCCCACGTCGGAGGAGCTCCGAGATATACGGCGAGTTGAGCATCACCTCGACGGCGGGAACGCGCCCGCCCGTCTTGCTCGGCACGAGGCGTTGCGAGACCACCGACTTCAGATTGAGCGAGAGATCCATCAGGATCTGGTTCTTCCCTTCCGGCGGGAACATATTGATGATCCGATCGAGCGCTTGATAAGTGTTGACGGCGTGGAGCGTCGTCAAGCACAGATGTCCCGTATCCGCATACGAGATGGCATGCTCCATCGTCGCGCGGTCGCGCACCTCACCGATCATGACCACGTCGGGCGCCTCACGCATGGCCTCGCGTAGCGCATTCTCATAGGAGTGGGTGTCGATGCCCACCTCGCGCTGACCAACGATTGCTTTCTGGTGGCGGAACATGTACTCGATGGGATCCTCCACCGTGATGATGTGACCGCTCTGGCTGGCGTTACGGTGATCGACCATCGAAGCCAGCGTCGTCGACTTACCCGAGCCGGTTGAGCCCACCACCAGAATCAAACCCTTGCGCTCGTTGATGATCGTCGGCAGGACGTCGGGCAGATTCAGTGTCGACAGCTCGGGGATGTCGAACTTAATGTGGCGCACCACGAACGAGATCTCGCCGCGCTGACGGTAGACATTGACGCGAAACCGGCCGATTTCCGGCCGCGTGAATGCCATATTGTATTCCAGTCGCTGCTCGAACTCCGCTTGCTGCGCTTCCGTCATCATCTCGTAGGCCAGTTGGCCCGCCATGCCGGGCTCGAGGCGTTGCTTGCCGACTGGATACGTACGTCCTTCGATGCGCATGGCGGGCGGGGCCCCGGTGGTAAAGTAGCAATCGGAAGCACCCTTTTCGGCCATGTACTTAAGATAGGGATCGAGCCTCTTCATCGCAATCGCCTCCTCAGCGCTTCAGCAGGCCACCCTTTTCATCGCTGTGCTCATCCTCCTGGATATCCAACCCCTCGACCTCGTCGGTGAGGTCTTTCTGCTTCGACGCCTTGCTTTCGAGCTTGAGCTTGAGGCGCAGATCGTTGACCGAGTCGGCATTGCGTAGACCTTCGTCGGCGTTGATCATCCCGGCCTCGATGAGATCGAAAAGGGCATCGTCGAATGTGGACATCCCGTACTCGCGCGAGTTTTTCATCAGCGTCTTCATCTCCTGGATCTCACCCTTGAGCATATGATCGGCCATCAAGGGTGTATTCAGGAGCACCTCGACCGCTGGCACGCGCCCAGCGCCGTCGATCCGCTTGAGCAGGCGCTGCGACACGACCGACTTGAGATTCAACGACAGGTCCATCAAGAGCTGCTGTCGGCGCTCTTCCGGGAAGAAGTTGATGATCCGATCCATCGCCTGGTTGGTGCTGTTGGCGTGGAGCGTGGCCAGGCACAGGTGGCCGGTTTCGGCGAACGCGATCCCATGCTCCATGGTCTCGCGATCCCGAATCTCGCCGATGAGGATGACATCGGGGGCCTGGCGCAAGGTGTTTTTCAGGGCGATGTCCCAGTTGTCCGTGTCGGTACCGACCTCGCGCTGGCTGACGATGCAACCCTGGTGATGGTGAACGAACTCGATCGGGTCCTCGATCGTGATGATGTGGCCGGTCGAGTTGGCGTTGCGATAGTCGATCATCGAGGCGAGCGAGGTCGACTTGCCGGATCCGGTGCCACCAACGAAGATCACCAGGCCACGTTTGGTCATCGCGATATCGCGCAGCACGGGCGGCAGATGCAGCTCCTCCATCGGCGGGATCTCGTCGGTGATGGTCCGCACCACCATCGCCGCGCTGTTGCGCTGGACGTACGCATTGATTCGGAAGCGTGATAGCTCTGGGATGCTGATCGCGAAATTGCACTCGTTGGTCGCCTCGTAGTGGGTGGCCTGCTTGTCGTTCATGATCGAGCGTACGAGGAGCTGAGTATGATCCGGGTTGAGCTTTTGCTTGGAGGCGTGAACCACCTTGCCGTCGATCTTGAGCGATGGCGGCGCCCCGGCGGCGATGTATAGATCGGACCCGCCACGGGTCTTGAGCATTCGCAGCAGATCGTGCATGTACTTGATTGCCTTGTCGCGATCCATACCCTACTCCCAATAAGCCCGGTCGCCGATGCGATCAGAAAATGGGCTATCCGAATGCGTCATATCTTGTCGGGATTGATGGCCTTCTTCTTGGCCTCTTCCTTGGAAACCAGGCCTCTGTTGAGCAATTCTTGGAGATTCTGATCCAGGGTCTGCATCCCCGCGTTCTGCCCCGTCTGGATGGCCGAATACATCTGGGCCACCTTGTCCTCGCGGATGAGGTTGCGGATCGCGGGAGTGCCGATCATGATCTCGTGGGCGGCGGTTCGCCCACCGCCGGCCTTCTTGAGCAGCGCCTGCGACACCACCGCGCGCAGCGACTCGGACAGCATCGAGCGCACCATGTCTTTCTCGGCGGCGGGAAAGACGTCGATTATGCGGTCGATCGTCTTGGCCGCTGAGCTCGTGTGCAGGGTACCGAAGACGAGGTGGCCGGTCTCGGCGGCGGTGAGTGCCAGACGAATGGTCTCGAGGTCGCGCAGCTCACCGACGAGGATGGTATCCGGGTCTTCACGCAAGGCCGAGCGCAACGCCTCGTTGAATCCCATCGTGTCGCGGTGGACCTCGCGCTGGTTGACCAGGCAGCGCTGTGATTCGTGAACGAACTCGATCGGGTCCTCGACCGTCAGTATGTGGCCATAGTCGCTCTGGTTCTTGTAGTTGATCATGGCCGCGAGCGTGGTCGATTTGCCCGAGCCGGTCGGTCCCGTCACGAGAACGAGGCCCCGCGGATAGTCCGACATATCCTGGAAGATCTTGGGCGCATCCAGCTGCTCTAGTGTCAGGATTTCGGACGGGATCGTGCGGAAGACCGCCCCCGCACCCCGGTTCTGATTGAATACGTTGACGCGAAAGCGCGCGAGATTGGGAATCTCGAACGAGAAGTCGGTTTCGAGGAACTCTTCGTACGTCTTGCGCTGCTGGTCGTTCATGATGTCGTAGATCATGCCGTGGACCTGCTTGTGGTCCATCGCCGGCACGTTGACCCGCCGTATATCGCCGTCGATGCGGATCATCGGCGGCAGGCCGGCCGACAAGTGCAGGTCGGACGCGCCGTTCTTGACACCGAACGCGAGCAATTGGGAGATATCCATCGGGCCTCCGGATGGGGATGACAGCGGCCTACCAGCGGGTGGCGCTGGCTCGTCGACAGCACCGCGGTGCCTCTAGCGTACCCGCAGAGCGCCGCCGCGTCAGTAAGCCGGAACCGCTGGTGCGCATGCGCACATGGCCGGGCCAAGCGGGCACGCGCTGGGCCCGGTCGTCCCGCGGCGGGTAGCCGGGCAGGTGCAAACGGCTACGCCCTTGTATATCCTGATTGGCTCAGCCCGCCTCTTGGGGGAGTCGAGCCGCGATGTCGCGCCCGCAAATCGTTTTCATCGGCGGTGGCAACATGGCCCGTAGCCTGGTCGGCGGCCTCGTCGCCGCGGACTATCCGCCCACACGCATCCGCGTGACCGATCGTTCCGAGGACAAACGCAGCGAGCTCGCCGCCACCTTCGGCGTCGACACGGCAGAGGACAATGCGGCCGCCGTGGCCGACGCCGACGTTGTGGTGTTGGCGGTGAAACCGCAGGGGCTGCGCGAGGTGGTCACGGCGCTCGCCTCCAGCCTCGCCGAGCGCGAGCCGATGGTCCTTTCGATCGCTGCCGGCGTGCGCGAGCGCGACATTAGCCGGTGGCTGGGTCGCGACGGCCCCGTCATCCGGTGCATGCCGAACACGCCGGCACTGTATCGGTGCGGGATGTCGGCGCTGTATGCCAATGCACAGGCGCGCCCCGAGCAACGCGACCTGGCGCACGAGATCCTCGCGACCGCGGGTGAGGTCATCTGGCTGGATGACGAGCGCGACATGGACACGGTCACGGCCGTGTCGGGCAGCGGGCCCGCTTATTTCTTCGCCCTCATGGAGGCGCTCGAGGCCGCGGCGCACCAGCGCGGTATCCCCGCCGCCGAGGCGCGCACGCTGGCGACGCAGACGGCGTTCGGGGCGGCCCGCATGGCACGGGCGTGGGACCGCGGGCCCGGCGATCTGCGCTCGCGGGTGGTGTCGAAGGGCGGTGCGACGGCGCAAGCGATGGCCGTACTGGAACGCGACGGCTTTGAGGCGATGGTGGATCGGGCCGTGGGTGCAGCGGCCGACCGCGCGCGCGAGCTGGGTGATGACTTGGGGGCTTGCTGATGGGACCGGACTACGGGCAGGACGCGCTGCGCTTCGTCATCGGCATCCTGATCGATTTGTATGTCCTCGTGGTGATCCTGCGTTTCCTGCTGCAGGCAGTGCACGCGCACTACTTCAACCCCGTCGCCCAGTTCGTCGTGCAGGCGACCAAGCCAGTGCTCGCACCCTTGCGCCGGGTCATACCGCCGACGGGCCGTTGGGACATCGCCGCCATCGTGGTCGCGCTCGCCTTGATGGCACTCAAGATCGGCCTGTTCCGCTTGCTCGGGATCGACCAGGTGGTCATCGGCGGCTATGCGGTCGGCATCGCGCACGTGTGGCTGGGCAGCCTGGCCTGGTTGGCCCTGGTCGACTTGATCACGCTGTTCATCAACGTCTGGTTCTTCGCCGTTCTCATCCTGGCGATCCTGTCGTGGATCGCACCATCCGGGCCCAACCCCTTGGCCGAGATCCTGGAGCGCATTACGGCACCGCTGCTGCGCCCAGTACGGCGGGTCATGCCCTTGATCGGCGGTGTCGATCTGTCCCCCCTGGCGGTGCTCATCGGCCTACAGGTGCTCAAGATGCTCCTGGTGCGACCGCTTCTCGCCCTGGCGTGAGCGCGGCCGGGACCACGTTTTGCACCTGGGACGGACCGGACCTGGTCGTGTGGGTCCGGGTCATCCCGAGGGCCCAGACGAGCGCCATTGCCGGTGTCCGCCACGAGCGCCTCGTGGTCCGGATCCGGGCCTCACCCGACCAGGGTGAGGCCAACCGGGCGCTTGTGCGCCAAATCGCCTGCTGGTGCGGCGTGCGGCGCTCGTCGGTGACCATCGAGGCGGGCGAGCGGGCACGCGACAAGCGCGTGCGCATCGCCGCGCCCGCGACTCTTCCGGGGGCCGTCGTGGGCAGCCCGCGCGCTTGAGGCATGGTGTATACTACGTCGTCCTGCTGATGGGGCCATGACCGCCGGCGCGCGCTCGATGGCGCGGGCGGCCCGTTTCAAGCGAACGCAATGCCCGAGACCATCCCCGCCGATTCCGTTGGCCTGATCGAGCCACGCCGCATGGCTTTCGACGAGCCGCTCGCACTCGATTGCGGGCGCACGCTCGAGCGCTTCGAGCTCGTCTACGAGACCTACGGCGAGCTCAACGCCGATGCCAGCAACGCGGTCCTGGTCTGTCACGCCCTGTCCGGCGATCATCACGCGGCCGGGTATCACAGCATGGCCGATCGCAAGCCCGGCTGGTGGGAGGCCTGCATCGGGCCGGGCAAGCCGATCGATACCCGCCGCTTCTTCGTCGTCTGCCCCAACAACATTGGCAGCTGCAAGGGCTCGACCGGACCCAACACCATCAACCCGGACACCGGGCGCTACTACGGGCCCGATTTCCCCATTGTCACCTGCGGTGACTGGGCCCGCCAGCAGGAGCGCCTCATGCGGGCGCTGGGCATCGATCGCTGGGCCGCGGTCGCGGGCCCGAGCCTGGGGGCGATGCAGGTGCTCCAGTGGAGCATCGACTTCCCCGACAAGCTGGGCCACGCGATCGTCATTGCGGCGGCACCGAAGCTGTCCGCGCAGAACATCGCGTTCAACGAGGTCGCGCGCCAGGCGATCACCTCCGATCCCGAGTTCCACGAGGGCCGCTTCTACGATCACGACACCATCCCGCGGCGTGGGCTCATGCTCGCGCGCATGCTCGGCCACATCACGTATTTGTCGGAGGACGCGATGCGGGCCAAGTTCGGCCGCGAGCTGCGCGCCGGACGCTTGCGCTACAGCTTCGACAGCGAGTTCCAGGTCGAGAGCTATCTGCGCTACCAGGGACGCAGCTTCGTCGACCGCTTCGACGCCAATTCCTATCTGTTGCTGACGAAGACGCTGGACTACTTCGACCCGGCGGCGCGCGCGGGCGACGACCTGACGGCCGCGCTGGCACCCGCGCAGGCACGCTTTCTGGTCATGTCGTTCACTTCGGACTGGCGTTTCTCGCCCGCGCGCTCACGCGAGATCGTCAAGGCACTTCTGGACAACCACAAGCGCGTGAGCTATGCCGAGATCGACGCCGAACAAGGGCATGACGCGTTCCTGATGCCGATCCCGCAGTACCTGGCCGTCTTCGGCGCCTACATGGAGCGCGTGGCCGCCGACTGCGGCGCCGGGGAGGCGGCAGCATGAATCTCCGCCCCGATCTGGCGATCATCGCGGACTGGATTCCCGCCAACAGCCACGTCCTCGACCTCGGCTGCGGCGACGGCACGCTGCTGGCCTACCTCGACCAGCAAAAGCAGTGCAGTGGGTACGGTCTGGAGATCGACGCCGACAACATCGCGCGCTGCATCGCCCGGGGCGTCGACGTCATCCAGACGGACCTCGACCGCGGCCTCCAGGAGTTCGAGTCGGGCGGTTTCGATTACGTCGTCATGACGCAGTCGCTGCAGGCACTGCACTTCCCCGATCGAGTCATCGACGAGATGCTCCGAATCGGTCGGGTGGCGGTGACGTCGTTTCCCAACATGGGCCACTGGAAGTGCCGCCTCAACCTGGCGCTGGGCGGCCACATGCCGGTGACGCGGACATTGCCGCATCGTTGGTACGATACACCGAATATCCATCTGTGCACGGTGAGCGATTTTGAGGCGCTCTGCGAGGAGCGCGGCTACCGCATCCTCGAGCGGGCCGCGGTCGACCGCCACCACCAAGCCACCCCAGGGGCCCGCTTGCTACCGAACCTCCTGGGCGATAACGCGCTCTATCGCTTCCATCGGCGCGAGCACGCGGCTGCCGGTCGTGGCTAGGCGGGCGTCAGGGCGCCGCCGTCGCGGCGGCCGGCGCTCACTGGGCAGCGGCGTGTTTCGCTTGCATGAATTCGGAATGGCGCAGATGGAGGAGGTCGGCGATGCGGCGCAGCAAATGCTCCTCGAACGCGTCGAGGCGTCCATCGGCATAGGCCACGCGCCATAGGTCGACCATCAAGTTGCGCTTGTCATCGATCGAGTGGCTGTCATTGACGAGCCGGGTGAATTGGTGGAGCGAGGTCGCCTCCTCCGCCTCCGCGCGCGCGAACTCGATGAGCTCGTCGACCTCGTCCTCACGCAGGGCCAGTGCCGTCTGCAAGGCCCCGCGGATGGCGCCCTGCTCGTCCTCGCTGTAGTCGAAGTCGGCCCGGGCAATCTCGACGAGCAGCGCCGCCGCTGCCAGGTGACGACGATGCGCGGGATCATCGTCCGCCTCGGGCGCCAGCCGTTCGCGGAAAAACGCCTGCAGCCGGTCGATCATGGCTCCGGGCTAATTGGCGAGCTGGCGCGGTACATAGACCCCGTCACGGAAGTCGTGGAAGAGCTCGTCGATCTCGGGATGCCACACGGGCTCGCCGCTGTGGTCGGCCTCGAGGTGCTGTTCCGGCACGTACGTCTCGGCGTCTTCCTCATCCACGATGACGTAGTACCAGGGTGCCTCGCGGCTCGGCGGTGTCTCCCCGGCGTTGCGCTCGAACCAAGCATCGCTCCCTTGATACGCGGGATCGACATCGTAGACGACACCGCGATAGCCGTGCTCCTTGTGGCGCACGACCTGGCCGAGACGGAAGCTGGCTGTGGGAGCGGGTGCGAACATCGCGAACCTCTGCTGACGGATTCTGTTTCATCGTAACAGATGGCCCGCTCGGTCGCGTCGTGCTGATAGACTCGCCCCGGCGCCGCAAACGACCGACCACCGAATGCGTCCAGCCCTGCCGTCAAGAATATCCACCGAGGCCGTCTGGCGCGCGATCGCGCACGGGCGTGCGGCCGGCGCGATCAGCGTCGCCCTGGCGATCGCCGTGGGTTGGCAGGCAGGGCGTTTGGTGTGGCGCATCTCACCCGACGCCCCAGCGGCGCAACCGCCCCCGCGTGCCACGGGCACTCGCGAGCCGGCGGAGACCGGCGCGAGCGACAACAGCGAGCCCAGTGCCCGGCTCGCTGGGCTCGCGCTATTCGGCAAAAGCGACGCCGCAGGCGAGAACGGCGCCGACAGCGATGCCGCCCCCGCGGACGCCCCCGAGACCCAGCTGAACCTGTCGCTGAAGGGCGTTTACGCGGCCGGCGCTGGCGAGGGCTTGGCCATCATCACCTCGGGCAGCGGCGACCCATCGGTCTACTCGGTGGGCGACGAGATCGCGGGCAATGCCCGGATCTCGGGGATTTATGGCGATCGCGTGGTTTTGCAGCGCGACGGACGCGCCGAGACGCTGCGCATGCCCGGGGCGGAGGATGGCGCCGGGGCGACCGGCGGCGACACGACCGGCTCGCGCTCAGCGGCCGGTGACCGGCAGGAGATCGCCCAGCGGGCAAGCAAGCTGCGCCGCCGTCTGCTGGATAATCCGGGCGAGCTCGCACGCCTGGTGCGCTTCCAACCCCACGTCGAGGGCGGCGAGCTGGTGGGCTACAAGATCCAGCCACGCGAGGCGGACACGAGCCTGCTGCGCGAGCTCGGGCTGCGGCCATCCGACATCATCACGCGCGTCAACAGGCGCGCGCTCAATGACCCCCGCGAGGCCAACGAGGTGCTGCAGGACCTACGCGATGCGCAGCGCATCGAGCTGACGTTCATCCGTAATGGTCAGGAGCGCCAGCTTTCGGTGCCGCTCGGGCAAGCCGGCGGCTGACCGGCAACGGCGGCCGCTGGCGTTTGACCGGGGCGGGCCTGCGTAAGAGAATCCAGTCTTCCTCGCACCGCTCGGGGCGATAGACCGCCACGGGGAGCCAGCCTTTGAGGCCACTCACGCCATGACCATGGGGGTTCGCCGTCGTCGCGCCCGGGCCGCTAGCGTGTGCTTGTTGCTGGCGTCGTTGGGACTGATCCTCGCCCCCGGCGCGGCGCACGCCGCGGAAGAGGGCTTTACCCTCAATGTCAAGGACGCCGACCTGCGATCGCTGGTCGAGACGGTATCCAAACACACCGGGCGCAACTTCATCGTCGACCCGAGGGTCAACGCCAAGGTCACGGTGGTGTCGTCCTCGCCGGTCAGTGACCAGGCGCTCTACCAGATCTTCCTGTCGGTGCTTGCCGTGCACGGCTACTCCGCGGTGCCCTCGGGCGACGTCACCAAGATTGTGCCCTCCCAAGCGGCCAAGCAGGACGCGATCCCGACCGAGGGGCGAGGCGAGGGTAGCCAGCTGGTCACGCGCGTGGTGCCCATCGAGCACGTCAACGCCGCGCAACTCGTGCCCATCCTGCGGCCGCTGCTGCCGCAGGAGGGCCACCTCGCCGCCTACCAACCCACCAACCGCCTCATCGTCACCGACTCGGCGAGCAATATCAGCCGCTTGATGCAAATCGTCGATCGTGTCGACCAGCCCATCGAGAGCGGTATCGAGATGGTCCAGCTCGATCACGCCTCGGCGTCCGAGGTGGTCCAGACCGTGACCTCGCTGCAACAGCCGGGCCAACAAGACGGGGGCCAAGCCGGTCCGCAGCTCGCGGCGGATTCACGGACCAACAGCGTCCTCATCAGCGGCAAGGAGGAGACGCGGCTGCGGCTGCGCTCGCTGATCGCCAATCTCGACATCCCGCTCGAGCGCGAGGGCAACACCCGCGTCATCTACCTCAAGTATGCCTCGGCCGAGGACGTGGTCTCGACCCTCGAGAGCGTCAATGAGGCCCGCGGAGGGAGCGAGGGCGGCGACGGAGACGGTGGTGGGGGCCAGCAGAGCGAGGTCTCGATCCAGTCCGATGCCAACACCAACGCGTTGATCCTCACGGGCCCGCCCGATCGGCTGGACTCACTGGAGTCGATCGTGCGCAAGCTCGACATCCGGCGCTCGCAGGTGCTCGTCGAGGCGATCATCGCCGAGGTGTCACAGGACAAGGTGCGCGAGCTCGGCGTGCAGTTCGGCGCCGCCGATCAGAGCAGCACCGACCAGCCGGGTGTGCTGACGAGCTTTAGCTCGGGCGGCAACAACATCGTCCAGCTCGCCCAGGAGAACGCATTGCCCGGCAGCGGCCTGACATTGGGCGCACTGGGCCAGGACGGCGGCATGGATTTCGGCGTCCTGGTGCGGGCGCTGTCATCGGATGCCAACAACAACGTGCTGTCGACACCCAGCCTGGTCACGCTCGATAACAAGGAGGCGTCGATCACGGTGGGGCAGAACGTACCGTTCGTGACGGGTCAATTCTCGTCGCAGCAAACCGGCGGCGACGCCCAGAACCCGTTCCAGACGATCGAGCGCCGCGACGTCGGCATCACCCTGACCGTCAAGCCACAGATCAACGAGGGCAACAGCATCAAGCTCGACATCGATCAGGAGGTATCGAGTTTGTCCTCGAGCGCACAGGCCACGGCCGACGTGGTCACCGACAAGCGCGAGCTGAGCACGACCGTGCTCATGGAGGACGACCAGACGCTGGTGCTCGGCGGCTTGATCGACGACTCCGTACGCACCACCGAGGAGCGGGTGCCCTTGCTAGGCGACATCCCGGTGATCGGCAGCCTGTTCCGCTTCCGCGACACCGAGAAGACCAAACAGAACCTCATGGTGTTTCTGCACCCGCGCATCCTGCGCGAGGAGGAGGTTGCCAACCGCTATACCCGAGAGAAGTATAGCTATATGCGCGAGGAGCAGATCGCGCGCCGCGATGACAACAATGCCTTGCTGATCGACGAGCTGCCCACCCTGCCCAAGCTCAACCTCAACCACGGTGGCCCCAACCAGGCGCCGAGCGGAACCAATGATGAGCGAGACGACCGCGCCGACGGAGGCGCCAGCGGCGAGCGGCGCTGAGGAGACCGGCGTCGACGCGAGGCCCGATCGCCTGCCCTACACCTTCGCGCGCCGCAACGGGGTCTTGATCGAGCCCGGGGACACGGGCGAGCCGGTGGTGGTGATGCGCCCTGACGCGCGTGCCGATGCGTTGCTCGAGGTGAGGCGCGCGGCCGGGCCGGGGCTGCGGCTCGAGCCCGTTTCCGCCGAGGAGTTCGGTCGGCGCCTGACGAGCCTCTACGAGCGGGGCACCGGCGGCGCACTGGATGCGGTCGACGACTTGGGCGAAGAGGCGGACTTGGCCACGGCTGCCGAAGCCCTGCCCGAGCCTGACGATCTGATGGAGTCGGAAGACGACGCCCCCATCATCCGCCTGATCAACGCCATCCTCACCGAGGCCGTGCGCCACAACGCCTCGGACGTCCACATCGAGCCCTTCGAGCAGCGCCTGTCGGTGCGTATGCGCATCGACGGTGTGATGCAGGAGACACTGGAACCGCCCCGCTCGATCGCTCCGCTGATCATTTCGCGCATCAAGGTCATGGCGCGACTCGACATCTCGGAGAAGCGCCTACCGCAAGACGGGCGCATCTCGCTCAAGATCGCCGGGCGGCCCGTCGACGTGCGGGTGTCGACCCTGCCATCGGGCCATGGCGAGCGCGTCGTGCTGCGCCTACTGGACAAGCAAGCCGGCCGGCTCGATCTCGAGCACCTCGGCATGTCGGCGCGTGACACGCAACTGCTCAACGACCTGATCCACCGCCCGCACGGGATCATCCTGGTGACCGGCCCGACGGGCTCGGGCAAGACCACCACGCTGTACGCATCGATCACGCGGTTGAACGATGCCAGCCGGACCATCCTGACCGTGGAGGATCCGATCGAGTACTATCTCGACGGCATCGGCCAGACCCAAGTCAACACCAAGGTCGATCTCACCTTCGCGCGCGGCTTGCGCGCGATCCTGCGCCAGGATCCCGATGTGGTCATGGTCGGCGAGATCCGCGATCTCGAGACCGCCGAGATCGCGGTCCAAGCCTCCCTGACGGGCCACCTGGTGCTGTCCACCCTGCACACCAACACCGCGATCGGGGCGATCACACGCCTGCGGGATATGGGTGTCGAGCAGTTTCTGCTGTCATCGTCTGTGCTCGGCATCGTCGCGCAGCGCCTGGTGCGGCTACTGTGTCCAAGCTGTCGTCAGGCACACACCATGACGCCCCAGGAATGCCGGTTGTTCGAGCTCGATCCGGGCGAGGCGCCCCAGGTCTGGGCCCCGTCGGAGGGCGGCTGCGAGCAGTGCAACCGCACGGGCTACGTCGGTCGCAGTGGCATCTACGAGCTCGTCGCCGTCGATGACCACATGCGCAATCTCATCCACGACGGTGCCAGCGAGTTCGACTTGGAGCGCCACGCCCGCCAGCGCGGCCCCGGTATGCGCGCCGACGGGCTGCGCCGTATCCGCGCCGGCGAGACCTCGATCGAGGAGGTCCTGCGTGTGACCCCGAGCGCGGATCAGGACACCGACACCATCATCGAGGATTGAGCGCGAATGAGCGCGTTCGAATACACCGCCCTCGATGCCAGCGGCCGCGAGCGCAAGGGCGTCACCGAGGGCGACACGGCGCGCCAGGTACGCCAGCAGCTCCGCGACCAGGGCCTTTCCCCCCTATCGGTAACCGAGGCGGTCAGCCGCGAGGGCAGCCGGAGCACGAGCCGCGGCAGCAGCGGTGTTCGCGGCTCGATCGGCGCCAACGATTTGGCGCTTTTGACGCGCCAGCTGGCGACGCTGGTGCAGTCGGGCATGCCCGTCGAGGAGGCCCTGCGGGCGATCGCGCGCTACACGGAGAAGGCGCGCTTGCAGCGGCTGATGATGGCTGTGCGCGCCCGTGTCGTCGAAGGCCACAGCCTGGCCGCCGGCTTGGCCGAGTTCCCGCGCAGTTTCCCCGAGATCTACGTGGCCACCGTCCGCGCCGGCGAGCAATCGGGCCATCTGGGCAACGTGTTGGAGCGATTGGCCGATTACGTCGAGTCGCGCCAGGACACGGCCAGCTCGGTCACCGCGGCCCTGGCCTACCCGGTCATCCTGACCCTCGCCGCGATCGCCATCGTGATCGGCCTGCTCACCTATGTCGTACCGCAAGTCGTGGGGGTGTTCGACTCGCTCGAGGCCGATCTGCCCCTGCTCACACGCGTGTTGCTCGGCCTCAGCGGCTTCTTGCGCGAGTGGGGTGTCGCGCTGCTGATCACGCTTATAGCGGCGGTGATCGCCGCCCGCTTCGCGCTCCAGCATGAAAGTGTTCGCTATGGCGTGGACCAGCAATTGCTGCGCCTGCCTGTACTGGGGCCGTTGCTGCGCGGTGCCGACACGGGCCGCTTCGCGCGCACCTTGTCGATCCTGGCCGCTAGTGGCGTGCCCGTTTTGGAGGCGTTATCGATCGCCGCGAGCGTGGTCTCGAACCGACCACTGCGCGCCTCGGTCCAACGGGCCGCGGCCCAGGTGCGCGAGGGCGGGGCCCTGAACAAGGCGCTCGAGCAAAGCGGTCAATTCCCGCCGATGTTTCTCCATTTGATCGCGATCGGCGAGGAATCGGGCCAGCTCGACGCCATGCTCCATCGCGCGGCCGACTACCAAGAACGCTCCACCCGCATGACCGTGCGCTTGCTGGTCAACATCTTCGAGCCGGCGATCATCTTGTTCATGGGCTTGGTGGTGCTGCTGATCGTGTTGGCGATCCTGCTGCCCATCTTCGAGCTCAACCAGCTCGTGGCATAGGCGACAGCCGTCGAGACCAACCCGCCCGCGAATGGGTACAATCGGCCACGGTGGCACGGGCTTTGCCGACGGCGCCGCACCCAAGCCGAGGAACGAGGGCGTGTTGCCGGGCCACCGCAGCCGACAGCGCGCCGCGGATCAGGACAGAGCGCGACGATGCTAGTCATCCCCTTCGAACGCCCGATCGATTGGCGTCGCCCACCATTGGTGACGTTCGCCCTCGTGCTGGTCAACGTGCTCGCCTTCCTCTTGTTCCAGCTCGACGACCGGCGCGAGCTCGCCGAGGTCAAGTCGTATTACTACGACGCCGGCCTCGCCGAGATCGAGCTGCCGCATTACAAGGAGTATCTCGAGCAACAAGGCGCCGACGCGTTCGTCGAGCGCTTCGGCGACCACCTCGACGATCCCGCGGCACCCTGGTTCGACCGCTTGATCAGCGACGACGAATTCCTCACGCGCCTGCACGCCGAGCGAGTGATCACACCCAGTGATCCCGACTACGAGCGTTGGCGCGGGCTGCGCGACCGCGTCGAGTCGCGCCTGGAAGCGACGACGACATGGGGCTTCGGCCTGCGCCCGGCGGCCGCCGACCCGGTCGATTTCGTCACGCACATGTTCCTCCACGGCGGCGTGTTCCACTTGGTCGGCAACATGATCTTCCTGGTCGCCTTGGGCCTGCTCGTCGAGGTCGCCATGGGCAGCGGTGCATTCCTGGGGCTGTACTTGCTCGGGGGGCTGGGCGCGGTTGGCCTGTTCATGGGCGTGCATCCCGACTCGCTGACCCCCCTGGTAGGCGCCTCGGGCGCGGTCGCCGGTCTGATGGGCCTGTGCAGCGTCCTCTACGGGCTCCGACCCATCCGCTTTTTCTACTTCATCGGGGTGTATTTCGATTACGTGCGCGCACCCGCCCTGGTGCTGCTGGCGCTTTGGCTGGGCAAGGAAGCGGTGCAGTACTGGCAATTCGCCGATGTCAGCGGCGTCGCCTATACGGCCCACATGGGCGGGCTGGTCACGGGTGCCGTCGCCGGCCTAGCGCTGCGGTTCGGGACCAATCTGGTCGACGAGGACGCACTCGATGAACACAAGCGCCAAGAGGAATTCGACCGCCGCGTCGCCGAGGCCAACCAATACCTCGACGCCATGGAACCCGAACGCGCGCGCCCCCTGTTCGAGCGCTTGGCACGGGAACACCCGGACAACCTGGTCGTACTCGACGGCCTTTTCCGCGCGGCACGCTTTCGCCCGGGTGAGCAGGCCTACCACGACGTCGTCCATCGGATCCTGGCGCTCGATCCGCAACGCGAGGGTAGCGCCGAGCTGATGCTGGCGGCATTTCGCGACTACCGCGACCGCGCTCGACCCAAGCCCAAGATGGGCGCGTCCACGATCGAACGCATGATCGACGTGTTGCTACGCCAAGGCTGCGCCGACGAGGCCGAGCCGCTGGTGCGCACCGGGCTCAAACGCCCCGATCAGTTCAACCGGATCGGCCAGCTGGGGCTGCGCTTGGCCCGCAAACGCCTGCAGGCGGGCGAGCGCGACAAGGCGCGCGCGGTTTGCCGGGCACTGTTGGATCGTTTCCCCGGGACCGAGCTCGCCCAGGAGGCCGAACGCCTGATGACGCGTATCAGCTCGTGACGGTATCGCGGATCGCCCGCGCGCGCTTGGCGGCGGGGTGGTCGGGGTATTTCTCGACCAGGAATTGCGCCACTTGGCGGGCCTTGTCGGGCTGATCCAAATACTCCCAGAGCACGCGCGCGAGCTCGAGATACAGCGGCGGCACCGACGAGCTCTCGGGGAAGTCGCGATGGAAACCGTTGGCCATGCGCACGGCGCGGCGGTATTCGCCGCGTTGGACCAGCATGGCCATCAGCGGCTCGTAGTCCTTTTCGCGCTCGGGGCGTAGTCGCGAATCGTGCTCGGTGAGATCGATGTAGATCTCGGTCGCGTCGCGCAACCGGTTCTGATCGATGAGCTGGCCCAGCAATTTGCCACCGTTGTCGACGAAGTCGCGCTCCTTGCTCGTCAGCTTGAGCGCCTTGTGGCGTTGCTGGCGCAGCCAGATGGAATGATCGGGGTATTCACGGGCCAGGGTCCATAGGCGATCAGCGGCGTCATCGTAGCGCCCTTCGTCGAGTTCCTGGCGCAGCGGCGCCAGGATCGGGCCCCATTCGTCGTCATCGTCGCCGGCGAGCGCCTCCGGCTCGAACCCGACCCGGTCATGGTACTGATAGATCAGATAGCCCATCAGATGCATCGACACGTACAGGAAAAAACACTGGGCAGCAGTGGCCACGAAGATCTGCCCCGTAAACGCCATGTTCTGGGCCACGAAACCCACGACCGTGCCGGGCGCACTACTGAGCAGCAGCACCATACCGACGACGGCGAGATAGGGCCAGCCGATCTCAAGCGCGATCCGCCCGAATTGCGCCGGGTTCACCGCCGCGGCGAGCGAGCGTTCCAGCGCCAGTGTGATGATGATCGCCGGCTGGATGACGATGACCAATACCGGATAAAAGCGAAGCCCTTGCGGCCACGTGTGCGCGATAGCGACCGCGACCAAGCCCAACACGATGAGCATGGCAAAGTGCTTGAGCGGCAGATCGTAGCCGTCGAACAGCGTCTCGGCGTTGATCGGCGGCGGCGCGAGATAGCCGTGCGCGGTGGCCGAGAGGATGTCGTAGCCATATTTGAGCACGAACAACGCCCCCACCGAGAAAAGCAACGCGGGCCACGCCAGGACACTGGGCTGGATGACCCCGGGGTCGAGACTGATCGCGGCCACCATGAGCATCTGGACCAGGCTCTGCCAGTCGACGCCCAGCATGGATACGACGCCTGCGCCCAGGATCACGGCGATCGCGGGGGGCTTGAGTGCATAGAGGAAGAGCCGGGGCATCCGGTTCCAGAAGGGCTCGATGGCAACCGGCTGCTTGCTCGGCATCCGTGAGCCTCCGCGCGGACGCGACGGCCCGCGGTCGCGGCGGCTGCAGTACAGCCGCTCCATGAGAACATGACCGCCGTATTGTCGCCGCGAGGGGGATGCGGCGTGAAGGGCTGGGCGGGGCACCCCCGGCAACGGAAGCCGGTCGCACCGGGTCCGATCCAATCAGCAGGGAATGGGTGGCCAGGGAGAGAATCGAACTCCCGACACCGCGATTTTCAGTCGCGTGCTCTACCTACTGAGCTACCTGGCCGTAGACGGTGTGCCGGCACCCTCGCCGGCGTGCGGGAATCGGATTACACCGCTTGCGCGGCGTGCGCGTCAAGCCAGGAGGCCTTGGCCGCTCGCTAGGAGCGCGTCCGTGATCCGCCGGATGGGCGCCGGCAGACCCCCAGGCGCCCCCGCCGGTCCATACCACGCCCAGGTGTCGTCATCGGCGACGGCAGCGGGCGTCTCGGCCCGCACGTAATAGGGATGGATCCGCAGGCGGAAATGGGTGAACGCGTGCTCGACGGGCGCTAGGGGCTCGGGATCCGGGGTGCTCACGCGGGCGGCCAGCCAGTTGCCTAGCTCCTGCGCGTCGGTGAATTCGGGCAGGCTCCACAGCCCACCCCATACGCCTTGAGGGCGACGCCGTTGCAGGAGGATCGCCCCATCGGCAGCTCGCTGTAGCACCAACACGGCCGTCTCCCGCTGCGGCACCATGCGCTCGGGCTTGGGCGCGGGGACCCGTTCGGTCGCCCCGGCTCCATAGGCCCAGCAGTCATCGGCGACGGGGCAGGCCTGGCACAACGGGCGCCGTCGGCAGATCGAGGCCCCCAAGTCCATCATGCCCTGGTTGTAGGCGGCGACGTGCTGATTCGGAGTCCGCGCATCGGCGGCACGCCATAGCTCGCGCTCGGCGCCAGCCCGGCCCGGCCATTGCTCGAGGCCGATCTGACGCGCCAGAACGCGCTTGACGTTGCCGTCGAGGATGGGTTGGCGCTGTCCCGCCCCCAGGCTCAGGATGGCCCCGGCCGTGGAACGCCCGATCCCGGGCAGCGCCATCAGTGCATCGAGTGACAGCGGGACTTCGCCGCCGTGGTGCGCGACCATCAGTTGGGCGGCCCGGTGGAGATTGCGCGCCCGGGCGTAGTAGCCCAGCCCGGACCACTGTCGCAACACCTCGTCGAGCTCGCCGCCTGCCAGCGAGGCGACATCGGGGAAGCGCTCGATGAAACGCTGGAAATACCCGCGCACCGTCTCGACGCGGGTCTGCTGCAGCATGATCTCGGAGATCCAGACCCGATAGGGTGTCGCCGGGCACTGCCATGGCAGGTCGTGGCGACCGTGGCGCTGGTGCCAGGCGAGGATGCGCTCGGCAAAGGTCTCATTCGGGGTCGGCGGCACGCTGCCCTCCGCAGTTCACATTGCATAGGCCGAGAGGCGAGGCCGCGCGCTTGCGTGCACCAGCCCCGCGCCCCGGGACCCGCGGCACCCGACGGCCCTTGTATTCGCGGTGTGGCCGGTTACAGTGTCGGGGCGTTCTAGGGAGCCCGTCGATGTCCAGCCGAATCCAGTGGATCCTGCGCGCGCCGCTGCGCGGCGGCGCCGCGCTGGCACGCCTTTTCAACCCCCTCGATTGGCGCCGTCGCGGCTTGGTTGCGGGCGGCGGCAGCGCAGTCGTGGCGATCACGATCGTGGTCTTCGTCGTCGGCTGGTGGTGGAGCCTGGAGCCCGAGACCTTCGACGTGAACGGCCAAGCGCAGCAGAGCGCCAAGCGCCATGACCATGAGGCCACCAACGGTTACGTCACCACGACCACGCTCATCGAGGTCACCGACCGGTTGCTGGGCAAGCCCGGCGGCTACACCTACAACGACATGCTGCCGCCAGGGGTGCTGCTCGACAACATGCCCGAGTGGGAATACGGCGCGGTCGTCCAGATGCGCGACCTGGCGCGTGTAATGCGCAACGAGATGAGCCGATCGCAGACGCAGTCCCAGGAGGACAAGGACCTCGCACAGGCCGAGCCCCGGCTCAACTTCAACGCCAATGCCTGGCTGTTCCCCTCGACCGAGGGCGAGTACGCCGACGCCCGCAAGTATCTGGCGTCCTACCGGGACCGCCTGGCCGCGGGCGACGCCAATTTCTATGCGCGCGCAGACAACCTGCGCGAGTGGCTAACGGTCGTGGGCCAGCGCCTCGGCGGGATCGCCCAGCGCCTATCCGCCTCCGTGGGCGAGTGGCGGACCAGCGCGGAGTTGGCCGGCGAGCCCGCGGGCGAGGTCGCGGCCCAGCCCACGCGCGAGGTGCGATCGGAGACGCCGTGGATGGAGATCGACAACGAGTTCTACCACGCCCGTGGCGCGACCTGGGCCCTGCTCCACTTCCTGCGCGCGGCCAAGCAGGACTTCGACAGTGTCCTCAAGGACAAAAACGCCCACGCCTCGTTGGATCAGATCATCCGTGCGCTCGAGGCCACGCAACGACCCATGGGATCGCCCGTGGTGCTGAACGGGGACGGTTTCGGCTTCCTCGCCAATCACTCATTGGTGATGGCGTCGTATATATCGCGCGCCAACTCGGGCGTGATCGACTTGCGCGACCTCCTCGAGCAGGGGTGACGCGGCGACCCGGGCGGGCGCGGCTACGATCGGTCGCCCGCGTGCGGCGCACGCCAATGGCCCGAGCGGCCCCCGCTTTTCTCGCGTAGGTGCACGCCGTCGATCTGCATGCCGCGGTCGACGGCCTTGCACATGTCGTAGATGGTGAGCAGCGCGACCTGCACGGCCGTCAGCGCCTCCATCTCGACCCCCGTGCGCCCGTTGGCCTCGGCGGTGACGCGGCAGGCCACGCCGGGCAATGCCCGATCCGCCTCGAGCTCGACCTCGACATTGGTCAACGGGACGCTGTGGCAGAGCGGCACGAGCTCGGGCGTGCGCTTGGCGCCCATGATGCCCGCGACGCGCGCGACACCGAGGACGTCGCCCTTGCCGAATTGGCCCGCCTCGATGCGCTCGAGCGTCTCCGGCGCCATGACGATCCCACCAGCGGCGACTGCCGTGCGGTGGCTTTCGGCCTTGCCGCCAACGTCAACGACTTGCGCTTCACCGCGACTGTTGAAATGCGACAGATCGGTCATCAATCCTCCGCGCGCGGCGTGACAAGCCCGCGGCAAGCGGCGATCATGCACATGTTGCCGCCCCATCCGATGCAATGCTGCCCATGGCCGTCACCGTAAAGCTCTTCGCTCACCTGCGCGAGCGCCTCGGCGCCAGCGAGACCGCGCTCGCAGCCGAAGACACGCCCACGGTCGCCGCCGCTTGGGCCCAGCTAACGGGCGAATCGACGCTGCCCGCGCACGTGCTCGCCGCCGTGAACCTCGAGTACGCGGACGCCGACGCGCGGGTCGTCGATGGCGACGAAGTGGCGTTCTTCCCCCCGGTCACCGGAGGTTGAAGCGATGGCGGTCGTTTTGCGCGACACCCCGTTCGACCCTTGGACCGAGCTGCCCCGCCACGCCGCATCGGCCGAACGGCCGGCCGGAATCGGGGCCACCGCCGCGTTCGTAGGCTCGATGCGCGACTTCAACGATGGCGACACGATCGAGCAGATGTACCTCGAGCACTACCCCGGCATGACCGAGCGCCAGCTCGAGCATATCGTGGCGGCCGAGCGCGCGGGCCATGGGTTGGCCGATGCCCTAGTCATCCACCGCGTCGGCTGGATCGATCCGGGCGAGGCGATCGTGCTGGTGGCGACCTGGGCGGGCCACCGGGGGCCGGCATTCGATGCCTGCCGAGCCATCATGGAAGCGCTCAAGTCGCGTGCCCCCTTCTGGAAACACGAGCGCACTGCTGCGGGCCATCGGTGGGTCGAGCACAACACACCGGGCTAAAGTGTCCACGCACCGCTACTCCCTCCGGTTAGCTACTTCGTCTGCTCGCCAAGGCACCAAGCGCGCCAAGTAGGTCAGCCGTTTTTTCCCCTTGGGCCGTGCTGCGCGGGATTGACGCTCGTCTAGCAGGCCGCTCGAGTCCCCCGCCCGGGCGAGGGCATGTCTCAGTGCGGTGAGACTGTCTCGGTTCATCGCGAAGTGTTGCCCCTGCGGTGCTGAAGCGCTCGCTACGACACAGAGTTCGTGCAACAGCCTCTAGGCCTCCGCATGCCGCGTTGTCCGCTTGGCGTTCTTGGCGTCGTTGGCGTGCCTGGCGTGCCTGGCGTGCTTGGCGAGCGTATAGCGCGGATGCGCATA
>CAYUKN010000003.1:0-4288 GCA_964445325.1 uncultured Ectothiorhodospiraceae bacterium | reverse complement strand
TGGCGTGCCTGGCGTGCCTGGCGTGCTTGGCGAGCGTATAGCGCGGATGCGCATAAAAAAGGGCAGGCCGCGCCTGCCCCGCACTGCGCCCGGAGGTAGCGCGCGTTAGCGCTCCTCCGCTTACGAGCCGACCTCAATGCGCCGTGGCTGCACCGATTGACGTTTGGGGATGTCGACCTCGAGCACGCCGTGGTTGCAGCGGGCCTTGATGGCCTCCGGATCGGCCTCTTCCGGCAGGGCAAACCGCCGATAGAAGGTGCCGTGGGCGCGTTCGACGCGCTTGTACTCACCGCCTTCGCCCGGCTCCTCGAGCTGGCGGTGGCCGCGAATGCTCAGGACACTATCCTCCATGGTGATATCGATGTTGTCGCGGTCGACGCCCGGTAGGTCGGCGTGGAGCACGAACCGGTCCTTTTCCTCCTTGATATCGACGACGGGAACCCAATCGCTGGTCACGATATTGGAGTTCTCCCCGAATAGACGATTGAGCTCCTGGTGGAACTGGCTCCACGGGTTACGCCCCTCTTGCTGATTCGCCATGGCCATGTCGGGTTACCTCCTCGCGGCAGCGCTTTTGCTTCGTTCGCTGTCCACCGGATATGGCTCCTTGCGGGCCTTTTCAATAGGGCGAGCGCCAGCCGCGGCACGAAACCTGCTGCTACAATGGCGTTCATTTCGCCCGAGAATGCTGGGCATGCACCGACCGCTCCGCGGGCTCTTGGGATCGGCCGCCGTCGCGCTGTTGGCCGCTTGCTCGCCGCCACAGGACCAAGGCGACGCCCCACCGCCCGTTGTCGATTCCACCTACACCGAGACGGGCGACTTCGACGCCATCGAGCAGCGCGGCCAGCTCCGCCTGCTCGTCGTCCGCCGCAAGGAAGGCATCGACCGCTTGCCGCGCGCCGGCACACCCACGAGCGCCCAGATTGCGGCCGCCGCGCGCTTCGCGCGCTCGGTGGGTCTCGAGCCGGTGGTCGTCCTGGTCGATGATTTCGATACGCTCATCCCGGCTTTGCTCAACGGCCGCGGCGACGTGATCGTCGCCAATCTCCCCATGACCGAGGATCACCGCGAGCGCATCGCGTTCACTGTGGCGCTGGATCGGCGACGCCAAATGGTGGTCAAGCGCGCCGGCGACGACTTGGACGCCCCGGCCGAGCTCGCGGGGCGTAGCGTCACCGTCGGCGCGCATTCACGCTATTGGGACACCGCGCAGGCGTTGCAATCGCGCCACCCCGAGCTCACGGTCGAGGGGAGGGAGGGGCTGTCGACTCGGGGCCAGCTCGACTTACTGGCCGAGGGCGCCATCGATCTCACGCTCGCCGACAGCAACACCCTCTCGACCGCGCTGGAATACCGCGACGGGATCACGGGTGCATTCGCCGTTACCCCGGAGACCGGCATCGGCTGGGGCGTGCGGCCCGGAGCGGAGCAGCTCAAGGCGGTGCTCGACCGCTTCATCACCCAGCGCAAGCTTGCCGAGGACCAGGGCGAGCACCACACCGGTGACCTCCCACAGATCAAGCGCCGACACACGCTGCGTGTGGTTACACGCAATAGCGCGGTCAACTACTTCGTGTGGCGCGGTCAGCTACTCGGCTTCGAGTACGAGCTGGCGAAGCGTTTCGCTGATTCGCTGGGGCTGCGCCTCGAGGTCGTGGTCGCCGACACCCGGCGCGAGCTGCTCGCGATGTTGCGCGATGGCCGCGCCGATGTCGGCGCCGCGTTCCTGACGCCTCCTGCGGATGCGCCCGAGGACGGGATCGCCTATTCGCGTCCCTATCACCATGCGGTCAAACAAGTCGTGACGGACACCAGCGACGCCGCGCTCACCGAGCCCGCCGACCTCGCGGGCCGGCGCTTCCACGTGCACCGGGGCGGCGACGCTTGGCGCGAGCTCGGCCGACTGCAGTCGCACGCCGGCGTGACATTCGAGCGTGCGGCGGTGCCCGAGGAGGTGGCCACCGAGACCATCATTCGTCGGGTGGCCGCAGGCGAATACGATCTCACCCTGGTCGACGATCACATCGCCAAGAACGCCGCTATCTGGAACCGGGGCATCCGGGCCGAGCTCGAGATCGGCGAGCCCGAGCCCGACCGCTGGGCGGTGCGCGCCGACAACAACCAGCTACTGGCGGCGGCGAACCGCTTTCTCGAGGACGCGTATCGCGGCGAGTTCTACAACGTTCTGTATGCGAAATACTTCGAGGACCAGGACCGGATCCGGCGTTATCAGACCCAACGCGTGAGCCTCGGCAGCCCGCAGCAGCTCACGCCGTACGACCAGCTGATCCAGCGCTATGCCCAACGCCATCGCTTCGACTGGCGCTTGATCGCCGCATTGATCTTCCAGGAGAGCGGCTTCAACCCGGAGTCGAGCTCATGGGTCGGGGCCAAGGGGCTGATGCAGGTGATGCCGGAGACGGCCGAGCAAGTCGGTGTGTCGGGCGATCTCACTGAGCCCGAGACCAATATCGCGGCGGGCACACGGTACCTCGCGTGGCTGCGCGAGCGCTTCGGTACCGACCTGCGGGTGCGCGACCGGATGTGGTTCACACTCGCGGCCTTCAACGCGGGTATTGGCCACCTCCGCGATGCCCGGCGCCTGGCGGACGAGCTCGGGCTCGACCCGGATCGGTGGTTCGACAACGTCGAGCAGGCGATGCTCAAGCTCTCCGAGCGCCGCCATTTCCGCAACGCCCGATTCGGCTATGTGCGCGGTGAGGAGCCCGTCGATTACGTCCGCGCGATCCGCCAGCGCTATGAGGCCTACATCCTGTGGACCAACGATTGCTGGCCCAATTGCCAGCCACCCCCCGAGCCCCAGGTGGTCGAGAAGACGCGGCCGGCGAAGCCGTCCCCGGGCGCGGACCGGCCCCGCATGGAAATCACCGCACCAGGAAACTGATCCCAACGCCCAACAGCAGCAGCCCCAGGGCCGCACGCACGTAGGCCTCGCGCAACTGCAGGCCCAGGCGCGTTCCCACGTACATGCCGGGCACCGCGCCCACCACCAGGCTCGCGACATAGGCCCACTCGACATTGCCGAGATAGGTGTGGCCCAGGGCAGCCGCCGCGGTCAGGGGCACCGCATAGGCGAGATCGGTCCCGACCACGCGCGCCGCGCTCCAGCGCGGATAGAGCATGAGCAAAAGGGCTGTCCCGATCGCGCCCGAGCCCACCGACGACAGCGTCACCAAGCCACCCAAAACGGCGCCACTGACCACGGTGATCAGTGTGCGCCCGGGCAACTCCGGCATCTGGGTCCGCGAGCGCTGCAGCCAGGGATAGGCCAGCAACGTCAGCGCGGTACCGATCAACCCCACGGCGAGCACGCCCGTGATGATGGCGCCGAAGTCGCTACCGTCGACGGCGAACACCCGCATCAGGCCGATAACCAGGGCCGAGGCCGGCAGGCTGCCCAGCATCAGCATGCCCACCACCGGCCAATCGATCGACCGCGCGCGGTGGCGCAGCCACACGCCCATCGATTTGGCGATGGCCGCGTAGGCCAGGTCGCTGCCGACGGCCACGGTCGGCGGGATCCCGTACATCAACAGGATGGGCATCATGATGGACCCGCCGCCGACTCCCGTCATGCCGACGAGCGCCCCCACGCCGAACCCGGCCAGAACGAGTATCCAGTCCATGCACTCCTCTACGGGGATGGACGCGCGCCGCCGCCACTGCGTGCGCAGGATAGCGGCGCCTAATTATGTTGAAAACCGTGCGACCGGGCGATTAATATAACTTTTGGTTATGAAGGCGCCCGCTAGCCACGCCGGGCGCTCGCGGAGGATCTCATGACGCTGCGCCAGCTCCGCTACATCGCAGCCGTCGCGCGCTACGGCCTCAACGTCTCGGCAACGGCCGAGCATCTCTACACCTCGCAGCCCGGCGTCTCCAAGCAGATCCGGCTACTCGAGGACGAGCTCGGTGTCGAGATCTTCGAGCGCACCGGTCGCCAGCTCACGCGCATCACGCCCGCCGGCGAGGCCATCATCGAGCTGGCCAACCGGGTGATCCACGAGACCGAGAACATCGACCAGGTCGCGCAGGAGTACCGCGACCCGACGTCGGGCAGCCTCAGCATCGCGACCACGCACACCCAGGCGCGCTACGCGTTGCCGCCCGTGATCGACCGCTTTACGGCCGCCTACTCGCGCGTCGCCCTCCACATGAACCAGGGCACACCCATGCAGATCGCGGAGATGGCGGCTAACGGCGGGGTGGATTTCGCCATCGCCACCGAGGCCATGGAGCACTTCGAGGACCTGGTGATGATGCC
>CAYUKN010000002.1:0-81705 GCA_964445325.1 uncultured Ectothiorhodospiraceae bacterium | reverse complement strand
CGTGCCGCCGACGCCACCCAGCGACGAGATCGAGATGCAGCCGCCCTTCATCTGCTTGGGCGAGAGCTTCTTGTCGCGGGCGGCTTTGCTCACCGACATAAGCTCGCCGGCGAGATCGACCAGGCTCTTCCGGTCGACATCCCGGACGACGGGCACGACCAGTCCATCGGGCGTGTCGACCGCCACCCCAATGTGGTAGTACTTCTTGAAGACGAGATTTTCGCCCGAGGCATCCAGCGAGCTGTTGAAGCGTGGGTAGGCTTTCAGGGCGGCGGCGACGGCCTTCATCAGGAAAGTGACCATGGTGAACTTGACGCCGTCGTCGAGCTTTTTCTGTTCTTCGTTGAGTTGCTTGCGAAACGCCTCGAGGTCGGTGATGTCGGCCTTGTCGAACTGGGTCACGTGGGGGACGGTGACCCAGTTGCGATGCAGGTTCTGTCCCGTGAGCTTGTTGATCTTGGTCAGCGGCTTGGTCTCGATCTCGCCGAACTCGGAGAAGTCGATCTCCGGCATGGGCGCGACACCGAGTCCGGCGGCACCACCGGGCGCCGCGGCGGGCTCCTGCATCGACCGTTTCACAAAGCCCTTGATGTCATCATAAAGGATGCGGCCCTTGCGGCCCGAGCCCTGTACTTGCGTGAGGTCGACCCCGAGCTCGCGGGCGAAGCGGCGCACGCCCGGCGAGGCGTGGGCACGGCGCTGCTTCTCGGCATCCAGGTGGACGGTGGTCGCCGGCGGCTTGCTCGACTGCCCCTGAGCGGGCGGCCTCGCCGGCTCCTCCCCTGCTGGCGCCCCCTCGCCCTTGGCCGCAGCGGGCTCGTTGTCCTCAGTGTGGCTCTTGCTCTCGCCTTTGCCCTGTTTCTCCGCCCCCGACTGGCGCGCCCTGGACGCGTCCTCGCCGCTCGCCTCGTCGGAGGCACCGCCAGCCTCCTCTTGAGCGGTTTCGTAGTTGTCGCTGGCTTGCTCTCGCGATCCGCCGCTATCGGCGTCCGAGCTGTCGCCTCCTTCGTCGGCCGTCTCGACGGTGCAGATGATATCGCCCTCGGCGATGCTATCGCCGACGCTGATTTTCACCTCCTGGACCTTGCCACCGAACGGCGCCGGGATCTCCATCGAGGCCTTGTCCGACTCCAAGGTGATCAGCGAGTCCTCGGCGGCGATGGTGTCGCCGGGCGATATCAGAACCTCGATGACCTCGACCGAGTCGAAATCGCCGATGTCCGGTACCGGGATGTCCTGGGTTTCGCTCATTGTTCAGGCCTCATCGATTCTCGGGCCTAGCGCTCGTTTTCGGGACGAGAACCACAAAATGCGCGATTTGCGTCCCACGTCTAGCGACTTTCGCTAGGCGCTCAACCGCCATTTTGCGTTTAATTTGTGGTTCCTCCCGCCCATATATCCGCCGGCGCAGGAAAAGCGCAGCTTTCGCTGACCTGAGTCATGGTGTTGAGCAAGCAATTCGAATCCATTGCTCGGCGCATCCCTGCGCTTCGCCCCATCCGGGACTGCGCTTCGCGCAGTCCCCATCTGCTCCTGCAGATTGGTCGTCGTTCTTTCTGTGGCCGTCTGCCCGGAAATGTTAGACGGTCAGCGGATTCGGCTTCTCCGGGTCGAGGCAGTACTTCTTGATGGCTTGGCCGACCTGTTTGGCCTGGATGCTGCCTTCCTCGGCGAGCTCCTTGAGCGCTGCCACCGTCACCCAGTATCGATCCACCTCGAAGAACGAGCGTAGCTGCTCACGCGTGTCGCTGCGCCCGAAGCCGTCCGTCCCCAGCACGCGGAAGCGCTGCGGCACGAACGGGCGGATCTGGTCGGGTACCGTCTTCATGTAATCGGTTGAGGCAATCACGGGCGCCGAGGTGTCGGTGAGGCACTGGTAGACCCAGCTCGTCTTTTGTTTCTTGGTTGGATGGAGCATGTTCCATCGGTCCACGTCCAAGCCGTCGCGGCGAAGTTCGCTGAAGCTGGGGGCACTCCAAAGGGTGCTTGCCACGCCCCAGTCGTCGCGGAGCAGCTCGGCCGCCGCGATCACCTCGCGGAAGATGGTGCCATTACCCATGAGGTTGACCGACGGGGCGTCGTTTTTGCCCTCCACCACGACCTCATCGAAGCGGTACAACCCCTTGCGGATGCCTTCCTCGCCGCCCTCCGGCATGGCCGGATGGGGATAGTTCTCGTTCATCACCGTGATGTAGTAGAAGACGCTCTCCTGCTCCTGATACATCCGGCGCAGGCCGTCCTGGATGATCACCGCGAGCTCGTAGTTGAACGTCGGATCATAGGCGACACAGTTGGGCACAGCCGTCATCGTCAGCTGGCTGTGGCCGTCCTGGTGCTGTAGACCCTCGCCGTTGAGGGTTGTGCGCCCGGCGGTGCCGCCCAGCAGGAAACCGCGCGCCTGCTGGTCACCGGCGGCCCAGATGAAGTCGCCCACGCGCTGATAGCCGAACATCGAGTAGAAGATGTAGAACGGGATCATGTTGATCCCGTGGATCGAGTACGCCGTCGCCGCGGCGAGCCAGTCGCATAGCGCACCCGCCTCGCAGATGCCTTCCTCGAGGATCTGGCCCTTCTTGTCCTCGCGGTAGTACATGATCGAGCCCGCGTCCTCGGGCTCGTAGAGCTGACCCACCGGCGAATAGATCCCCAGCTGGCGGAACATGCCGTCCATGCCGAAGGTGCGCGCCTCGTCGGGCACGATGGGCACGATATTGGGCCCGATCTTCTTGTCGCGCGTGAGCAGCGTCAGCGCGCGCACGAAGCCCATGGTGGTCGACATGTTGCGATCGCCGCTGGACTTGAGCAGCGGGTCGAATGTCTCCAGTTTCGGAACCTGCAGGGGCGCCGCGAGGGTCTGGCGCTGGGGCAGATAGCCGCCGAGCGCCCGGCGCCGCTCGTGCATGTAGCGGATCTCTTCACTGTCGTCGCCCGGGTGGTAGTACTCCGCGTTGCGGGCGGCCTCATCGGAAAGCGGGATGCGGAAGCGGTCGCGCAGCTTGACCAGCTCGTCCGCGTCCATCTTCTTCTGCTGGTGGGCGATCATCTGCCCCTCGCCCGCCGTACCCATGCCGTAGCCCTTGACGGTCTTCGCCAGGATCACGGTGGGTTGGCCGGTGTGCTTCACGGCGGCGGCGTAGGCGGCGTAGACCTTGTGCGGGTCGTGGCCGCCGCGGTTGAGGCGCCAGATGTCCTCGTCGGACATCGTCGCCACCATCTCCTTGAGCTTGTCGTACTTGCCGAAGAAATTCTCGCGCACGTAGGCGCCGTCCTTCGACTTATAGGTCTGGTACTGGCCGTCGACCGCCTCCTCCATACGCTGGCGCAAAAGGCCCTCGTGGTCTTGGGCCAACAGCGGATCCCAGTAGGAGCCCCAGATCACCTTGATGACGTTCCAGCCGGCACCCCGAAAGATCGCCTCGAGCTCCTGGATGATCTTGCCGTTGCCGCGAACCGGGCCATCGAGGCGCTGCAGATTGCAGTTGACCACGTAGATGAGGTTGTCCAGCTCCTCACGCCCGGCGAGCGAGATCGCACCGAGCGACTCGGGCTCGTCGACCTCGCCGTCGCCCATGAATACCCAGACCTTGCGGTCGCGCGCGGCCGCGAGCTCGCGGTCGTTCATGTACTTCATGAACCGGGCCTGGTATATGCCCATCATCGGCGACAGCCCCATCGAGACGGTGGGGAACTGCCAGAAATCGGGCATCAGCCAAGGGTGGGGGTACGACGGCAGCCCGTCGCCGTCGACCTCGTGGCGGAAGTTGTCCAGCTTGTCCTGACCGAGGCGCCCCTCGAGATAGGCGCGCGCATAAATACCCGGCGCCGAGTGGCCTTGGATCATGACGAGGTCGCCGCCATGCTCGGGCGTGGGCGCGCGGAAGAAGTGGTTGAAGCCGACGTCGTAGAGCGTCGCTGCCGATGCGAAACTGGCGATGTGGCCACCGATACCCTCGCTCTTCTTGTTGGCGCGCACCACCATCGCGGTCGCGTTCCAACGGATGTAGGAGCGGATGCGCCACTCGAGGTCGTGGTTGCCCGGGCTATGCTCCTGGCGATGCGGGGGAATGGTGTTGACGTAGCCCGTCTTCGGCGAGAACGGGATGTTGATCCCGGCTCGGCGGGACTCGTCGATCAGGCGCTCGAGCAGGAAATGCGCGCGCGGGCCGCCATCGGCCTCGATCACGGTGTCGAGCGAGTCGAGCCATTCCCGCGTTTCCTGCGGATCGATGTCTTTCTCGTCGGTCATGGATTTCCCCGTCGAGATGGGCTGTCGAGAGGCGGGCAGCCGGTGGCGACGGCAATCGCCGACCGGATTGTGCCACGCGTACCGCGCAGGCGCTATCGGCGCCGGGCCCGCCCGGTCGGCTACGGGCGCGTTCGTGTAGAATGCGACGGTTCCCAACGGCGCGGTTCACCAACGGAGCGAAAGGCGCGATGAGCAACATACGCAAGGCGGTACTGGCGTACTCGGGGGGCCTCGACACCTCGATCATCCTCAAGTGGCTCGAGGCGACCTACGGCTGCGAGGTGATCACCTTCACCGCCGACCTGGGCCAGGGCGAGGAGCTGGAGCCGGCGCGCGCCAAGGCCGAGCAGCTCGGGGTCGAGCAGATCTACATCGAGGATCTGCGCGAGACGTTCGCGCGAGACTATGTGTTCCCGATGTTCCGCGCGAATGCGCTCTACGAGGGCGAATACCTGCTCGGCACCTCGATCGCGCGCCCCTTGATCGCGCGGCGGCTGGTCGAGATCGCCCAGGAGACCGGTGCCGACGCGATCGCCCACGGGGCCACGGGCAAGGGCAACGACCAGGTCCGGTTCGAGCTCAGCGCCTATGCCCTCGCGCCCGACGTACAGGTGATCGCGCCCTGGCGCGAGTGGGAGCTGGACTCGCGCGAGAGCCTGCTCGCCTACGCCGAGCGCCACGGCATCCCCGTCGAGAAGAAGGCGGACGGCGGATCGCCCTACTCGATGGACGCCAATCTGCTGCACATCTCCTATGAGGGCGGCGTTCTCGAGGATCCGGCGACGCAGGCGGAGGAGGGCATGTGGGCCTGGTCGGTCGCGCCCGAGCACGCACCGGATGAGCCCACCTACATCCAGCTCACCTTCGAGGGCGGTGATCCGGTCGCGATCGACGGCCAGCGGCTGTCGCCGGCGCAGCTGCTGTCCAAGCTCAATGCCCTGGGTATGGCCAACGGCATCGGTCGGCTCGACATCGTCGAGAATCGCTACGTGGGCATGAAGTCGCGCGGCTGTTACGAAACGCCCGGCGGGACGATCCTGCTCAAGGGGCATCGCGCCGCCGAGTCGCTGACGCTGGATCGCGAAGCCGCCCATCTCAAGGACGAGCTGATGCCGCGCTACGCCGCGCTCGTCTACAACGGGTATTGGTGGAGTCCCGAGCGAGAAATGCTCCAAGCGCTTGTGGACCGTTCGCAGTGGCATGTCAATGCCGACGTGCGGCTCAAGCTGTACAAGGGCAATGTCGATGTGGTTGGGCGCTGGTCGACGAGTGACAGCCTGTTCGATTCGGCCGTGGCAAGCTTCGAGGCCGACCAGGGCGCTTACGACCAGAAGGACGCCGAGGGCTTCATCCGGCTGAATGCACTGCGCTTGCGCACGGCCGCGAGAGTTCATCGGCGGCGCACTGGCTGATCGCGTGGGGCGAGGGATGACTGGCCGTCTCGGGGTTCGCGAGCGCGTGCTGCGTGGTGCCTTGGGTGTGGCGCTTGTCGCGTGGGCCTACATCGGTGACAACCCGTGGGGCCTGCTAGGGCTTGCGTTCATCGCCAACGCGGCGACCGCTTGGTGCCCGGGCTACGCCGCCGCCGGGCGCCTCACAGGCGGTCCCGGAGCAGGCGATGGTTGAACCCGCCGAGCCGAGGCGCGATGGGCCCGACCCCGACCAGCCGATGGAGCCGCTGCCGGTTCTGGGCTCCCCAGCCGAGCGTGTCTTGCGCGAGGCCCTGCGACAGATCCGTCGGCTGGTGATCCTGATCGTTGGGATGAGCGTCGTGTTGGTGGGGCTCATCATGGTCGTCACGCCCGGTCCGGCACTGATCGTGATCCCGACCGGGCTGGCCATCCTGGCGATCGAGTTCGTCTGGGCGCAGCGCCTGCTTGCACGGATGCGTGCGCGCGTCGGACAAGCGCGTGACGATTACTGGCGCTGGTACCGCCGTGGGACCAAGTGAGCGCAGCGTTCGGCGAGCGCCGAGCGCAGACGCGTCAGTAGGCCCTCGGACTGTGCCTCTTGGCCCGTTGCTCGGTTGCCCATCGGCTTTTGCGCGTCGGCGCCTGATAATTCCTCGGCTGCCGGCAGAGCCTTGCCCTTGTGACTGCGCGCGGCACGCCGTAGGTCGGCATCCAGAGCCTGCTTGTACGGCAGCGATACGGTGCAATCCGTGTAGCGGATGACCCCGGTGACATCCGCCTTGGGCCAACGAAGCTTGGCGATGCCCATTTGCAGGGTTAACGTCGATACCTCACGCCATTCCGGGTGGCCCTGATAAGGGCGCTCCGCATCGAGGCCGACGGCGATCGTCCCCTCACGGTGCTCGAACAGCACGTCGGGCTCGCCGACCAGCCGGGCGGCTTGATTGGCCCCACGCATGACGCCCCGCAAGCGGGCCATGCGCTGTCCCCGCTGCGCCAAGGGCGCCCACGCTTCCGGGTCGAGCTCGAAAGCGGTGACCGGATCCGCGTTGCTATCGCCGGGTGTCGATGACTCGTCGGGGCCGGTCAGCCCGTCTAGCCCGTCGGCGACTGCCTGGTTGGGTGCACCGGTATCGTCGACGGGGCCCGCCCCCGTGTCCGCAAGGGCGTCGCTGTCGCTGCCCTGACGGTAATAGCGGTAGCCCCACAAACCGGCCGCGCCGACGGCGACCACCACCACGATCAGCAGCCCCGAAAGCATCATCGACATCGTCTTTCCCCTTCGGTCCGCGCACCCCGAAACTGCCCTAAAGTGGCATCAGTTGCCAATCGGCGTCACATCGGTGGCAACACGCACCTATGAAATGTGTTCAGTCGACTCGGTGTGCACGCTGCATGCCAATGCGGAAAAAAAGCGGTGCCCAAGGGGCACCGCCGAAACCGGCGAGCCGGGCTCGCCTAGGGGGAGGAGCTGTTCGCGCTCGGACGTCGGGTGGCGGGTGTGGGGGCGGCTGTCCGGGCCGAAACGACCCGCCAGCTCCGACAACAGTCAGCCTAACCGGTGCTTTGCGATCAATCCAATTGAAATTGATCGTCTTATCGATAGTTTGGAGCTATTGATCAGGTGCGTGGTGCTGCGCGCAGATTGCGCATCCAGCGTCATTGGCGTGGCGGGGCTTGGGTGGCGGCCGGGCGCGGTCTCGTCCGCCGCCCCGGGGCCGGCGCGTGCGCCGACGTGTGTGCCGACCGAGGCACATGCGGCGCAGGCATCCGGGCCATTGACGGGGTGCGACCGCGCCCATAGGCACCGCCGCCCCGTGTTGGGCGTGCACCCCTTCGCCTGGGAGCAGGTGCGCCATGACGTTGCTCTGCGACTCGGGCGTTTTCGCGCGGGCACGCGACCGCCAGCACGCCGCGTGCCTGATGGATGCGGGTGTGAAGACCGCGGTGCGCGAGACGTCCCCGCCGGGCTGTATCTGGGCGAGCACGTGCTGGTGCACGTCGGCTGCAGCCCGTACACGGCCAAGGGCGCGATCCGGGAGTTGCACGCCTGTGACGAGGAGTCGCTCCAGCGCTATCACGCGATCTTCAGCGAGCGCGCGGGTCAGCCCCTGTCGCGCGAACCCGCCGCCGACGAGCCGGCTGAGCTGTTCGCGGCCGATGCCGAAGCAGCACCTGCTCGAGTCCGGGCACCAGCCATCCCGATAGCTTGCCCGCGAGCGCTGCAGCATGCAGCCGGACTCGCGGTGAGCCTCGAGGCAGCGGGCCCGGTGCCGCGGTGAGCCGTGCGACAACGCCGGTGGTGACTCGGGCCTCGCCGGACACCGTAGTGGCTAGCGGCGGACCGGTTCTTCGATCACCGCATCGCGCAGGGCACTCCAGTCGACCCCCTCGGGCGTGGTCAGCCGTTCCATCCAGGCGCGCAACGCCATCCGGCGACTCGACTGGGGTTCGATCCAGGCCAAGCGTTTGTCGAGATTCGCGCGTGTCGCTCGCGCGTTGCGCACCGATAGATGGAGATAGAGCGCGCGATCGAGATGGTTACGCGCGCGCTCGTGTTCGCCCCGGTTGGCATGGATGCCGGCCGATTGTTCCAGTGCGGCGGCAATGCCGGCACGGTGGCGCGCCCGTTGGTAGTGGCGCACGGCCTGGTCGAGCCGTTCCAGCGCAAGCCGCTCGTCGCCGTCGTCCGCCGCGAGGCGGGCACGAAAGCGCTCGAGCCGACCTTCGAGCAAGGGGCTCGCCGCATCCTGCGCCGCCAGGGCATTGCGCAGGCGGGCCAGCCATTGCCGTCGATCGCCGTCGCCGCGCTCGAATGCCACCGCGACGCGGTTGGCGACAAAGCTCAGCTGCTCCGACGAGAGCGTGCCGGCACTGCCGGCGACGCGAGCATCGTCGCCAAAGTCGGGCAGGTGGGGTTCGATGTGTTGCACGGCACGCTCTAGCTCGCCCAGCTCGATCGCCACGGAGCTGTCGAGCAGGTCCAACCGGGCGGACCAGTCGCCATCTTGCGCCCGGTCCGCGTTCGCGCGGGCGGCGGCCAGGTGATCGTGTGCTGCCTCGGGGCGGCCGAGATCGAGCTCGATACGCGCTAGGTTGATTCGGCTGCGCACCACGCCGTCGGCGAGGTCGTAGCTGCGGAAATAGGCAAGCGCCTGCGTGAAGTCGGTTGCCGCTGCCTCGTAGTCACGGCGCTCGTATGAGCGAACCCCGCGTTCGAGTAATTGCTGACCCTCATGGGGTGGCGCTTGCGTCGCCTCCTCGGGGGCGTCGCTCACGCAAGCGGCGAGCACCAGCGAGGCGGCCAGGGCGGCGATTGCCGACACCGCGTGGCGCCGCTGCCGTGCGCGCTCGCGCTCGTCCGGGTTGCTCGTCACGCGTGCCCCCAAGCCCGATCACCGCCGATCATTGCTGGGCCGGTTGCGCTTCGATCACGGTGGTGCCCGTATCGCCCTCGAGTGCCTCGGACAGTGGCCAGATCCGTTGCGCCCCCTTCATCGTGCGGTTGGCCTCGCCCAGCAGGACCTCGGCTTCCGTGGTGAGCTCGGGCAGGTCCTCGAGGCGCTCATTCGCCAGCGTTGCGGTACGGTCGAAGCCGGCCACCAGGGCATCGACATCGTCGCTGAGCGCGGGCAAGCGCTCGGCTAGCTCGCGAAAGGCGGCCATGGTCGCCTCGGCGTCGGTGGTGACGGGCTCGAGCTCGCGCATGCGCGCCTCGGCGAGCTCCGCTGTCTCGGCCATCGCCGCGGTGGTGCGCTCGACGCGCGCCTGTGTGGTCTCGCCGTAGAGGATCTCGCCGACTGGCCCTTTGCCCGCGCGCACGTCGTCGGTAACGCGCCGTGCGTTAGCGGCCGCTTGCGCCAGATTGTCGGTGGCTTGGCTGACAGCGTCGGGATCGACTGCCGCGATGAGCCGTGTGGCGTCCTCGATGGCGTTGCGCATGCGCTCGACCACCGGCCGTGCCGCGGCGATTAGGTCATTGATCGACTGGGGTTCCTCGACGGGGATCTCGGCGTCTTCGGGCAACGGCTCACGCTCCGGTGAGCCCGTGGTGATGTTGAGCGTGGCATTGCCCAGCATTGATAGCTTACCCAGTGCGCCCTGCGAATCCTCGCGAATGAGGTCGCGGAAGCGTTCGTAGACGAAGAACTCGACGTCGACCCGGTTTTGCTCGGAGATGCCGAGTGAGGAAACCCGCCCGACCTCGATGCCCGATACCTTGACCGGTGTCTCGGTGGACACGCCTTGGGCGTTGTCGAGCGTCGCGTGATAGGTGATGCGCTCCTCGAAGAAATTCGTGCTCTGGCCCTTCGCGACCATCAGACCAATAACGACGGCCAAACCGATCAGCACGAACACACCGACGATGCGCTCCTGCGTGGTGTATTGCACACGGTGTACATAGTGGGGCTGCTGCTGGCTCATTGCTCCTCCTCGGGCGCCCCCTCGCCCGCAGAACGCTGTCGCAAGTACGCCTGGACCGCGCCATCCCGGCTCGCGCGAAGCGCCGCCCAATCGGCGAAATCGCCATGCCCTTCCGGCGAAACGAACACGATGCGTTCAGCATAATCGCGGGCGAAGCCTGCGTCATCGGTGGAGACCACGACGGTGCCGGTGTAAGCGGGTGCAACTCGCGCGAGGAAATCACCCAGGCGCTGGCGTTCGTCGTGCTCCAGGCCGCGAAACGGATCCTCAGCGAAGAGGAACGCAGGCTCGAGCATGATCGAGCGCGCGGTCGTCATGTGCATGTGCTGGAGCTGGCTCATGTGAGCAGGTAGCGTCGCCGGATGCGCCGCGCCCGGCATCGCGTCGATGAGATGCTGCGCACGCTCTTCGCGCTTCGCCGGTTCGCCCAGATCATGATAAGTGACCCCCAGCAGCACGTTGCGCCAAGCGCTGATCACCGACAAAAGCCGCAGATACGGTGCGATATAGCCAATGCGGCGTCGCAGCCAACGGGCCCTCGCTCGATCCAGCTTGCCGGCGGGCCAGCCGAGGAGATCGAGATCGCCGCCAGCGCCTGCATCGACACCCGCCAATAGCCTCATGTAATCGCGCCGGCATGCGCGCGGGCCCATTACGCATACCAGGCGCTCATCACCCAGGCGGCACGACAGCGGCGGGCGCTCGGGAGCGCCGGTCGTCACGTTCTCGGCAACGATTGGCTGGTCGCTGGTCACCCCAATGCCCCGGCGAGTATGCCGTCCAGTACGAAAATCACCAGCAGTGTGGACACGATCGCCTTTTGTGTTTGCTGCGGGATCTCGGTGACCGAGTCCTTGATCTGCAGCCCGTGAAAGCATGCGATGCTGCCGATGATCAAGCCGAACAATGCATTCTTGAAAAGGAAAACTGCGATATCGAGACCCGTGAAGGCGCCGACGATGGCGTGGAAATACTGCGCCAGGTTGATCGGCGCGAATACGGCCGTGACGAAAACGGTGCTGGTCAATGCAACGAAAGAGAATACGATCGCCAGCACGAGCTGAGCGACACTGCAACCTACCAAACGCGGCACGATCAGGAAGTCGTTGATGTTGATGCCCAGGAGCTCGAGTGCATGGATTTCGTTGTTGAGCTTCATATTGAGCAGGTCGACGGTGATCGCCGATCCCGACCGGCCGACCAAGAAGATCGCCGTCAAGAGCGCGCCCAGCTCCAGGGCGACGAGGTCGGTGATCACGGTGACGACGTAGCTCTGAGTGCCGAACTCTTGTAACGCCAGCACGAGTTGCGCGATCACCCCCGCACCCATCGCCAGCGAGAGGATGACTATCGCCGGGAGGGCGTCGACACCGGTGAAGATGACTTGGGTGACCATCGCGCGCCGTGAGGCCCGGTTCCACAAGCGACGTTGGCGGCTGCGGTCGGTGAGCGATTGCCAGATGAACACCGCCAGATCGACCGCGTAGACGAATGCAGCGACGATCGGTCGGCCGAACGCGCCGGTCACTGTGGCCACCGTAGCCCCCAGTGAGCCCATCAACCAGTCCACCGCGTGGCGGTTGGGCGGGGCGGGCCCGCGATCCTCGGCGACGTGCGTCGCTCATCCACGGGTCCTGGATGAGTCGCGCAGGCGGGATTGCGTTCCACGACCCTCGGCCCTAAAGGGTATACCGGCGGGGGGAAACCGCCGGTATACTCGTGGCCGTCGAGGCACACCGGCCTGCGGTCCTAGAACGCCCCCAGTTGGGACGAGGTCTCGCCATCGCCATAGTCGCTCAGCGACATCGTGTGCTTGCTGCCATTACTCTCCCAGACGTAGCGCGCCACGCTGCCAGGGACATCGTCCGTCAGATACCAATGGGCCGTGCCCCCGCGCTGGGGATGCGTGCTGCGCAGATGGTCGACCCGGAATGTGCCCGCGGGCACCGAGATGCTCTTGCGGCCGACCTTCATGCCCTTGTAGCTCTCCTCGGTGAGCTCACGCTGGCGGTCCAAGGTCCACTTATCCGCGTTGTCCTTGGTGATGGGTACTTCCTCGGCCTTCTGATCCGGCCCGAGCTTCTGCCGCAGGCGCAGAATGCGCCGACTGCCCGAATCGTCCTCGGGCTCGAGCAAGGCCTCCATGATCATCTTGCCGCTACTGGTCTTGTTGATCAGGCGCCACCACTCGTTGCCGTCGGGGCGGCGCTTGAGCATCGCCTTGCGGAACCACTCAGAATCGCCGCGGCCCTCGACTTGCCATTGCACGTACTCGCCCGGCTCGAACCGCCGGGTGTCGAGCGCGTAGCCACCTTGATAGAACATGGCGCGGAACATGCGCATGCTCATCTGATCCATCGACGCCATGCCCATGCCGTCGGACGTCCCCGATGAGCTGGTTGAGCTCTCGAGCGCGTCGCTGGTGGCGTCGCTCACTTGATCGACAGTCTCGTTGACGACGGTGCATGCCGACAGCGTCGTCAGCAGGAATAGCCCCGTACAAACTCCGGCGATCCGTTGCAACATGGTGCAACCCCCTTTTTGGTTCGTGCTCACTGGAAAGCCGCGCCAGCGCGTCCCCTTGTATCATCGCTGCCCGCGGACAGTCATGGGCAGCGCCACGGTCGTCGGGCTCCATTCCGCCGTCCGCGCGGGCAGGCAACACTGGCGTCGATGCATGTTGGCTTGTGCGTGGTCTGCTGACTGCGAACCCAATCACGGAATCGCGCTCCAGGGCCTCGCACGTCGGCGGCGCAGAAGCGCTGGGCCGTGGGTGGCCGTATACAGGCCCGTCGCCTACCATGCACGTGCAATCGGGAGACGAGATGCAAGAATTCGACCAACTCATCGACCGCGAGGGCACGGCGAGCGAGAAGTGGGATCGCTACATGGGCCGGGACATCCTGCCCATGTGGGTCGCCGACATGGACTTCAGCGCGCCGCCACCCGTGCTGGAGGCGCTGCACGCACGCGTTGAGCACGGCGTCTTCGGCTATACACGGCCGCCCGACGAGCTCAACGACACCGCCGTATCGATGCTGCGTCACCATTTCGATTGGTCGATCGAGCCCGAGTGGCTCGTATGGCTGCCCGGCCTCGTCCCCGGGATCCACCTGGCGTGCGCGAGTGCCGGGCGCGACGGCGATGCCATCGCGACGTTCACGCCCATCTATCCGCCGTTCCTCCAGGCACCCGCCCGGGCCCGCCGCGAAACCGTGCGCGTGCCGCTCGCCGACGCCGCGGGGGCCATCGACTTCGAGGCCCTGGACGCGGCGCTCACCTGCGATACGGCGATGCTGCTGCTGTGCAACCCGCAGAATCCCACGGGCCGGGTGTACTCGCGCGACGAGCTGGAAAGGTTGGCCGCGTTTTGTGTCGAGCGCGACCTGCTCGTCTGCAGCGACGAGATCCACTGCGGCCTGATCCTCGACCATGACAAGCCCCACATCCCCCTGGCGACGCTGGGCCCCGAGATCGCGCGCCGCACGATCACGCTGCTCGCGCCGAGCAAGACCTACAATATCGCCGGGCTGGGGTGCTCGCTGGCGGTGATCCCCGACGCGCAGTTACGCGCCCGATTCGAGCGCGTACGGGCCGGTTTCGTGCCCGGGGTCAATGCCCTCGGCTTCACCGCGGCGCTCGCTGCTTGGCGCGACTGCGCCGACTGGCATGCTCGCCTGATCGCCTACTTGCGGGACAATCGCGAGCGGGCGCAGGCCGCGATCGATGATCATCCGCGTCTCTCGATGAACTCGCCGGCGGCGACCTATTTGGCGTGGATCGATGCGCGCGCGATCGACGAGCGCGAGCCCGCGCCCGTGTTCGAGCAGAGCGGGGTCGGCCTGTCCGACGGGCGCGCCTTCGGGGCGCCGGGCTTCGTGCGACTGAACTTCGGGTGTCCCCGGGCGCGCCTCGACACCGCAATGGAGCGCATCGGTCGAGTCGGTCAATGACGTCGTTGGCGCGCTTCATCCCGGGTCGAGCCGGCATGAGCGGGCGAGCGCGCGGGCTCGCCCGCTTCGGTGGTGTTGTGGCACTGGCTCTGGTGCTGATCGGCCCGGCGGCATTCGCCGCGGGTGCGCAGGGGCAGGCCTCGGCGATCGATCCGGAGGTGGTGGCCGACGCGGATCGCAGTCTCAGCGAGATGGAGCGTCAACTGCGCATCGAGCCCTCGCCCGGCGAGGACGTGCTCGAGGCGTTCCTCGGGCGCATACCGGCGATCCGCGACCAGGCCAAGCGCTGCATCAACCAGAACGACTCCCGCTTGGAGAGTGTCCAGGGCAAACTCGACACCCTCGGTGATATCAGTGGCCGCGAAGCCGTCGGCATCGAGCAGCAGCGCCAAGCACTCGAGCGCCGGCGCGACAGCATAGAAAAGCAGCTCCAGCTTTGCCGGGTGCTCGAGCTCCGAGCCAATGAGCTCCAGGACCGGCTAACCCGCCTCAAGCAGGAGTGGCTCACCGAACGCCTGCTCGAGCGCGAGGACCCCATCTGGGTGGTCGTGGCCGATAACCTGCGCCAGCCTGAGCAGCTATGGACGTCGGCGCGGCTGTTCCTGCTGCGCTCGAGCGGCATCGACAACCTGAGCTGGGCGGAACTCATCGGTGGCGTCGGCCTGTTGTTGCTGTGCGCCGGCGGCAGCGTCTATGCGCGGCGCCCGTTGTTCCGCGCCGCCGAGCGCCTGGGTGGGGGCGCCACCTTGATGTCGGCTTTCGTCCAGTCGGTGCTCGCGTGTGTCGCCAACATCCTGCCGCCGCTGGCGACCAGCCTCGTCGCCAGCGCCTATCTCACGTTCATCGGCTACGACACGCCCGAATGGTCGTTCATCACGCTGTTGGCCTACGGGCTCGCCGGCTATTTCTTCTTCATCTTCCTCATCCGCGTCTTCCTCGCGCCGTGCGATCCCGCGCATCCGTTCATGCCGGCTCCGGAAGCCTCGCTGCGCCGCCTGACGCGGCGTCTTCGGGTCTTGGCCGTGCTGGTGCTGTTGATGGCGTTGTTCTCGGCGACGCTCGCGGTCGAGAGCTTCCCCGAGCCTGTGCGCGAGCTGTTGCGGGTGATCGCCGCGACGGTCCTCGTCGTCGAGCTCATGCGCATCATCTGGATCGTCAGTGAGCTGTTGAGCGGGCGCGATACCCGCTTGCCGCGGATCGTGCTGACCGCGGGCATGCTGTTCGCGCTGGGGGCGGAGTGGCTCGGCTATCGCAATATGGCCGAGTACGTCGTCGCCGGGATCGTGGGCACGCTGCTGTCGTTTGGCGCGTCGCTGTTCGTCTGGCGTCTGCTCGCCGAGTTCTTCGACGGCCTCGACGAGGGGCGCTATCGCTGGCAGCGCGGTGTCCGCGAGACCCTCGGTGTGGGCGGTGACCGCCGTGTCCCCGGGCTGATATGGCTGCGCATCCTGGTGGCCGTCGGCGTCTGGAGCGCCTTCCTGCTGCTGGTGCTGTTGAGCTGGGGGATGTCGGACACCGGCCTCGCCTGGCTGCTGCGTGTGATCAACGAGGGCTTCAGCATCGGACGCTTCGAGTTGGTGCCCATCAGCGTCCTCTGGGGTTTGATCACGCTGGTGGTGCTATTGGGCGTATCGGGGTGGGTCCAGCAGCGCATGAGCCACCGCTGGCTCAGGCGCACCCGCATGGAGCGCGGTGCGCGCGAGGCCCTGGTCACGATCACGGGCTACCTCGGGGGCGCGATCGCCATCCTCGCCGGCCTCGCGGTGGCCGGGGTGAACTTCACCAATATGGCGCTGATCGCGGGCGCTCTGTCGGTGGGTATCGGCTTCGGCCTGCAGAACATCTTCAACAATTTCGTCTCCGGCCTGATCCTGTTGTTCGAGCGGCCCGTCAAGACCGACGACTGGATCGTCGTGGGCGGTACCGAGGGCTTCGTCAAGCGCATCAGCATCCGCTCGACCCAGGTCCAGACCTTCGACCGTGCCGACGTCATCGTGCCCAACTCCGAGCTCATCCAGAGCCAAGTGGTCAACTGGATGCTCAGGGATCCGATCGGCCGTGTGACCGTGCCCGTCCGGGTGGCTTTCGGCACGGATACGACCCGAGTCCACTCCATCCTGCTCGCCATTGCGCAGGAGCATGCCCAGGTCATCACCGACCCGGTGCTCGCACCCCCGCCGGAGGTCGTGATGCGCCAGTTCGGTGATTCCGGCTTCGAGTTCGAGCTGCGGGTGTTCATCCGCGACATCGCCTACTTCGTGATCGTCCAGAGCGACATCAACCTCCAGATCGATCGGGCGTTCCGCCAGCACGGCATCGAGATCCCCTACCCCCGGCGCGATGTGCGTTTCAGCCGCATGCCGCCGGATCGCTCGGTGCTGGACACCCAGGCGTCATCGCGGGCGCCGGCGCAGCGTGGGCAAGGGGGCGACGAAATGGGCGAACCGGATGTGGGCGACGGCTGACGGCCGGCGGCGCAGCGATCGGATCCATCGCGGCTGCGGGTCGCGCTTGCGCCTGCGGTGATTACGAAACCGAGCGCTCGATGCGCGTGGTCTGGCCCGTATCCTCGCGCGCTCGGCAGTCGGCGATGCCCTCGGCGATGGTCGGGAAGCGCGGGTTCACACCCAGCTCGCGTCGCATCCGGCTGACATCGAGGCGCCGGGACTCCTGGACGAACGAGAGCATGCCGGGCGAGAGGTACATGGGGGCCTCGTCGAGGGAGACGCTGGGCGGCCGCGACAAGCCGTAGGCATCCGCGACGGCATGGAGATAGTCGGTCATCGTCGTGGGATTACCATCGGCGACGTTGTAGATGCTGCCCGCCGGGGCCCGCAGCGCCGCGGCATGCAGCACGGTGACGAGATCGTCGATGTGGATGCGGTTGCTCCAGGGCGCCTCTTCCGGGTGGATGACGCTCAAACCCTCGAGCCGATCCACCGGCAACCGCCCGGGCCCGTAGATACCCGCCACGCGCAGGATCACGAGCTCGGTGCCGCGGGCATCGCACCACTCCCGCGCGATCCGCTCGGCAGCGAGACGGCGCCGCGCCCGATCGGTGCGGGGCGCTTCCGGTTGGTTCTCATCCACCCATCCACCCCCGCAATCACCGTAGACACCCGAGGTGCTGACATACAGCAACCGCCGCGGAACGGCTTCTTCGCAGGCAGCGAGGAAGCGCCGCAAGCGCGGGTCGTCGTCGCTGGCATCGGGCGAAGGGGGCACGAGGTAGAAAACGGAGCCGTCCGCCGCGGCGGCGGGCGGCTCCTCGACACTGCGATCCAGGTCGGCGACGACTGGGGCGACGCCGGAGCGGCCCAAGCTGTCCGCCGCTGCTTGGTTGCGCACCAAGCCCACGGGCCGCAGGCCCGAGGCGATCAACGAACGAGCCAGGCGCGACCCGGCGTCGCCACAGCCGACGATCAGCGGAGTGAAGGCAAGCCCGGACACGTAAGCCTCCGTGGTCGAACGTGAACCAGATTGTCCCACACCGCAGGCACCCGTGTTTACGGGGATATGCCACGTGAGGCCGTGAACTCGGGGTAGGCCTCGAGACCGCACTCGGCGACGTCGATCCCGCTGTACTCCTGCTCCTCGGAAACGCGCAGGCCGACAGTCGCGCGCAGCAGGCCCCATACGAGCGCACTCGCCAGGCCGACCCAGGCGATGATTACGCCGGCGCCCATGAGCTGCACCCCGAACGAGGCGCCCGCGTTGGACAGCGGCACGACCAGCAGACCCCAGATACCGGCGATGCCGTGCACCGAGATCGCGCCGACCGGATCGTCAATGCGCAGCCGATCCAGAGCGACGATCGCGGCGACGACAATCACACCGCCGACGAGGCCGATCAGGGTCGCCGCCAGCGGCCCGGGCGCGGCCGGCTCGGCCGTGATCGCGACGAGCCCGGCCAAAGCCCCGTTCAGTGCCATCGTCAGGTCGGCCTTGCCGAACCACGCCTTGGCGGTGAGCAGCGCGCCGAGCACGCCCGCCGCTGCGGCGGCGTTGGTATTGACGAAGATGCCGGCGACCGCGTTGGCGTCGCTGACGCTCGTGATGACGAGCTGGGAGCCGCCGTTGAAGCCGAACCAACCGAGCCACAGAACGAAGGTCCCGAGCGTGGCGAGCGGCAAGTTCGCCCCGGGGAACGCCCTCGGGCGGCCTTCCTCGTCGTAGCGGCCCTTACGCGGACCGGCCAGCAGCACCCCGACCAAGGCGGCGGTCGCACCCGCGAGGTGGACGACGCCCGAGCCGGCGAAGTCGGAGAAGCCGGCTTCGGCCAGGAAGCCGCCGCCCCAGTGCCAAAAGCCCTGGACGGGGTAGATGACACCGGTCATGACCACGGCAAAGGCGAGGAACGACCACAGCTTCATGCGCTCGGCGACCGCGCCGGATACGATCGACATCGCGGTGGCGACGAACACGACCTGGAAGAAGAAGTCGGCATAGCCCGAGTAATAGGGCGCATCCTCGCCACCTTGGAGTACCGCCTCGGTGGTGTTCTCAGCGGGCAGAAGGACGTCGATACCGGGGATGACCGCGTTGAGCGCACCGCCGTACATGATCTGATAGCCGACGATCAGATACATCACGCAGGCGGTGGAATACAGCGCTACGTTTTTGAGCAGGATCTCGGCGGTGTTCTTCGACCGGACCAGGCCCGCCTCGAGCATGGCGAAGCCGGCGGCCATCCACATGACCAATGCCCCGCTGATGAGGAAATAGAAGGTGTCGAGGGCGTAACTGAGTTCGATTGTTGCGTTGGCAGCTTCCACGATGATCCCTCCTCACAGTGCCTCGGAACCGGCCTCACCGGTACGAATGCGAACGGCGCGGTCGATCGGCTGCACGAACAACTTGCCGTCGCCGATCTTGCCCGTTTGAGCGGATTTGCAGATCGCATCGATGGCGTCGTCGAGGACATCGTCACTGACGACCACATCGATGCGGATCTTGGGCAGAAAGTCCACGACGTACTCGGCGCCACGGTAGAGCTCGGTATGGCCGCGCTGACGGCCGAAACCCTTGACCTCGGTGACCGTCATGCCTTGCACGTCGATCTCATTGAGCGCCTCACGGACGTCGTCGAGCTTGTAGGGTTTGATGATTGCGAAAATCAGTTGCATGGCTTCGGATCTCCTTGCACCACGGGAACCACGGCGGTGCCGCGACCTCCCGGGAGCATGCGCCATGCCACCTCATAAAAATTCTGCCAATCAGTAAGTTACGAACGGTCCGGCAAGGGTGCTGCACACCCACGGTGCAGGCCGAAGCGGGCCCTGCACCGCTGCGGGGCAGCGCGAAGCCCGGTGGCGGGCAAGGGCCGCTAGTCGGTGCTGCGGCCGCTCACGAGAGTCGAGAAAGGCGATTGGGGAGAACCGCGAATGGACGCGAATTTCTGGCTGCAACGCCTTCGCGGTGCGGGGCGTTTCGCTGAACGCAGGTGCCGCGAGTCGTATTTCTTTCGTGTTTCTTGCCACCTGCTGGAGCTGCGCTATAGTCCCTTGCTGTTCATATCCCTAGTCAAGGATTGTGCTGAGCGCCTCTTGTGTCCCGCCGGCCAAGACACAAAATAAGCCGGCGTCCGCCATCGTTGGCTTACCCATGCGTGTTTGTCCGTGCCCATTCGTGGTTTCTGCTTGGCGATTCCATTTTGCGGTTCCGGAAGGAAGAGGGGGCACGGAGCATCCCGCACCCCCAGAAGCTGATTACTCAGCGCCCAGCTTTTGCGCGTGGTAGCGGATGTGCTCGCCGATGAAGGTGGCGATGAAGTAGTAGCTGTGATCGTAGCCTGGCTGGCGCCGTAACGTCAGTGGATGGCCTGCGGCCTCGGCCGCGCGTTCGAGGCGCTCGGGCTGTAGTTGTTGAGCCAGGAACTGATCGGCCTCGCCCTGATCGACGAATAATTCGGGCGAGCCGTGGCCATGGCCGACGAGCTCGCAGGCATCGTAGGCCTTCCATGCCTCACGGTCATCGCCCAGGTAGCCCGACAACGCCTTCTCGCCCCACGGGACCTGGGTGGGCGCGACCACGGGCGAGAATGCCGAGACCGCCGCATAGGCGTCGGGTGCGCGCAGCGCCGCGACCAGGGCCCCGTGACCGCCCATCGAGTGCCCACTGATCGAGCGCCGATCCGTTGCCACGGGGAAGTGGCCCTCGACGAAGGCGGGCAGTTCCTGCGTGACGTAGTCGTACATTTGGTAGTGGCGCGACCAGGGCTCGGCCGTAGCGTTGACGTAGAAGCTGGCACCGCTGCCGAAGTCGTAGCTGTCGTTCTCGCCCGGCAAGCCCAGATTGCGCGGGCTGGTGTCGGGGGCGACGAGTACGACGCCGTGCTCGGCGGCGTAGCGCTGCGCTCCCGCCTTGACCATGAAATTCTCCTCGGTGCAGGTCAGGCCGGAGAGCCAGTACATCACGGGCAGGTTGCGGTGCTGCGCCTGCGGCGGCAGGTAGACGGCGAAGCGCATGGGGGCGCTGCAGGCCTCGCTGTGATGCTCGATGGTCTGGAGCCAGCCATCGAACGTCTTGACCTGGGCGACGGGTTCGATCGAAGTCGTCATGGCCATCTCAGAACTTGATCACCGAGCGGATGCTCTTGCCCTCGTGCATGAGCTCGAAGGCGTGGTTGATGTCTTCTAGCCCCATCTCGTGGGTCACGAAGTCGTCGACGTTGATCTCGCCACTCATGTAGCTGTCGACGTACTTGGGTACCCCCGTGCGGCCCTTGACGTCACCGAAGGGCGTGCCGCGCCAGACGCGGCCGGTTACGAGGTTGACCGGCCGGGTGCGGATCTCCTCACCGGCGGCGGCGACGCCCACGATCGTCGACTCGCCCCAACCGATGTGACATGCCTGCAGCGCGGCCCCCATGACGTCGACGTTGCCGATGCACTCGAAGGTGTAGTCAGCGCCGCCATCGAGCTTGTCGACCAGGACCTTGACGATCGAGTCCTCGTAGTCGTTTGGATTGATGCACTCGGTCGCGCCCATGTTGTAGGCGAAGTCGAACTTGTTGGGGTTGATGTCGATGCCGATGATCTGACTCGCCTGGGCGAGCTTGGCGCCCTGGATCACCGATTGGCCGATCGCGCCCAGACCGAAGACGGCCACGGTCGAGCCGGGTTGCACTTGCGCGGTGTTGCGCACCGCCCCGATGCCCGTGGTGATGCCGCAGCCAAGCAGGCAGACCTTGTCGAGCGGGGCGTTCGGGTCGATCTTGGCGACCGAGATCTCGGGTAGCACGGTGTACTCCGAGAATGTCGACGTCCCCATGAAGTGGTGGATGGTCTGGCCGTCCTTGGAGAAGCGCGTGGTGCCGTCGAGCAGCAAGCCCTTGCCCTGGGTCGCGCGCGTCGCCAGGCAGAGGTTGGTCTTGGGCGAGCGGCAAAGCTTGCACTGACCGCATTCGGCCCGATAGAGCGGGATGACGTGATCGCCCGGCTTGACCGTGGTCACGTCCTTGCCGACATCCTCGACCACGGCGCCGCCCTCGTGGCCCAGGATGGAGGGGAACACGCCCTCCGGATCCGCGCCCGAGAGCGTGTAGGCGTCGGTATGGCACACCCCGGTGGCGATGTTCCGCACCAGTACCTCGGTGTCCTTCGGTCCCTCGACCTCGATCTCGGTTACGTCGAGCTCGGTGTTGGGCGCCCAAGCGACGGCTGCACGCGATTTCATGCCGGCCTCCTTACGACTTGTGATGGACGGGTTCGTTACGAGCGCCGAGCACGGTACTGCGGGCGTCAGCGCGCGCGCAAGCTTGGGGTGTCGTCGGCGTCGCCGGCCGCGCGAGGAGCGCGACTCAGTCGACCGAGCGCAGGGCGAGGGCCCCGTCCGTGCCGCAGTTGACCGCGCTTTCGCCGTTCAGGAAGGCCTCGAGCGTCTCGCCGAGGACGCGATAGCGCCAGCCCGAAAGCACCGCAGCGACGGTCTCGCCGCGGGCCAGGCGCGAGAGGCTCTTGCGCTCGGCCAGCGTGGCCGCATTGAGCGCGTGCTCGGCGGCCTTCAACCGCACCAACGCGCTCAGCGCGTCCACCAGGGCCTCGCCGGCCTCGTCCAACGGCGGCGTGCTCGCGCGCTCGTTGGGTGCCGGCGCCGTGCGCTCGCGCGCGCGGCCGACGAGCTCGAGCAGGGCATCGCCGTAGCGCTGCACCGCGCCCGAGCGGACCGAGCGCAACCGCCCCAATTGCTTGTGCGTGCGCGGCAGGGCACGGGCGATGTCGACCAGGGCGTCGTCCTGGAGCACGCGCTTGCGCGGGACGTCCTCGGCGCGGGCGCGGTCCTCGCGCCAGTGGGCCAGTGCCTGGGCAACGGCGCGGCCCGCGGCGGACAGGCGGTCGACGCCTTTGAGCCGGCGCCAGGCGTCGGCCGCTGGGCGCTCGTAGCGCGTCGGGTCGGTTAGGCGGGCGAACTCGGGTTCCAGCCAGTCGAGGCGCCCGCGCTCGGCCAGGCCTTCGTACAAGCGGTGATACAGCGGCACCAGATAGCGCACATCGTCGGCGGCGTAGGCGAGCGCCTCGGCCGGCAGCGGGCGTTCACTCCAGTCGGTGCGCGCCTGGCCCTTGCCGAGCTGCTCGCCCAGCAAGGCCTCGACCAGGCGGGCGAAGCCGGCCTGCTCGGGGAAGCCGAGCAACGGCGCGGCGACCTGGGTATCGAAGATGGGCCCCGGCACCTGGCCCGTCATATGGTGGAAGATCTCGAGGTCCTGCGCCGCGGCGTGCAGCACCTTGGTCACCGAGGCGTCGAACAGTACGTCGAGCAGGGGGTCCAGGTCGTCGAGCGCCAATGGGTCGATGAGTGCGAGGGTGTCGTCAGTGGCGACCTGGATTAGGCACAGCCGCGGCCAGTAGGTGGTCTCGCGGATGAACTCGGTGTCGAGCGCAAACCAGCCGGCAGCGCGCAACGCCTCGGCCGTTTCCTCCAGCGCCGCCTTCGTCGTGATCGGGGTAGGAGCCGTGCTCATGGCGGGCGAGCATAACAGGCGGGCGCGCGCAAGCGGTGGAACCGCGAGTGGATGCGAATGTGGCAGCGGGGCCGAGAAACGCCGGTGGAGCTACGCTGGCAGCGCCCGTTGGGCGTAAAGTCTCTGCTGAGAGAACCACAAAATCGACACTGGATAAACACCAAATAGAGGACGGGGCATTCGGCTCATGCCGATGGGCGGTTCTTGCAACGGCGAATGACGCCGGCTGCGCTAAGGAAGGTCTGATTTATTTGGAATTCGGGTCTCATCATATCCTGTGGATCGGACTTTTAGTCCGATCTGCCAGTGACTTGCGAACAGCCCGCTGACATCCGCCACCGCGATGAGCGGGTTAAATCAGGCATTCCCTAACCGCGAAGCGCCAGCCCGGCTTGTTCCGCAAGAAGACAGATTCTGTGTCCATTTTGTGCTCATTTTGTGGTTCCCTATTAGGCGCAGCCTGTTCGCCCAACGCTGGCGTAGCGCCGCTCCACCGAACCGTCCGGCTCCGACGAATATCCGTGTCCATTCACGGTTCTTCAGGCGCGAACGGGTGATACGATCGCGCGCCAGAAGCCGAAGGGGAGCGCGATGAGCGCTGCGGAGACGCTGTTCTGGCACGACTACGAGACCACGGGCACGGACCCGCGGCGCGATCGGCCGCTGCAGTTCGCCGGCTTGCGCACCGATACCGAGCTCAGCATCGTCGGTGAGCCGCGGGTGCTCTACTGCCAGCCGCCCACGGATGTGCTGCCCTCGCCCATGGCTTGTGCCGTGACGGGTGTGGGGCCCGAATACGCGCGCGCCAACGGCGTCATCGAGGCCGAGTTCGCTGCCGCCGTGCTCGAGGAGCTGGGCGCACCCGGCACTTGCGGCGTCGGCTTCAACTCGGTGCGCTTCGACGATGAGGTCACGCGCCACCTGCTTTGGCGCAATCTGCTCGATCCATATGCGCGTGAGTGGCGCCAGGGCAACTCGCGCTGGGACGTCATCGACATGTTCCGGTTGGCGCGCGCGCTGCGCCCCGACGGCATGGCCTGGCCCAACCATGCCGACGGGACGCCGAGCTTCCGGCTGGAGGATCTGGCGGCGGCGAACGGCATCGACTACGCGGCACACGACGCGCTCGCCGATGTGCGCGCGACAATCGAGCTCACGCGGCGCCTGCGGGCGGCGCAGCCGCGCCTGTTCGACTTCGTCTTCGCCAACCGGGACTGGCAGCGCGTCGGCCAGCGCCTCGATCCGAACGCGCCCCAGCCCGTACTCCACGTCGCCGCCCACCATCCGGCAAGCCGCGGCCACCTTGCCCCCGTCGCCGCACTGGCGCAGCACCCGGTCAAGAGCAAATCGGTCCTGGCCGTCGACCTCGGCGCCGACCCGACGCCGCTTTTGGAGTGGGATGCCGGAGCGATCGCCGAGGCGCTGTTCACGCCCGCAGCCGAGCGCGACCCCGATGCCCTGGCGATGCCGTTGCACGAGATCGCGCTCAACCGGGTGCCGGTTGTGGTCCCGTTCGCCACGCTGGACGCCGCGGCCGCCGAGCGCCTCGGTATCGACGCAGACCAGGTTCGCGCGCGGCTCCAGGCATTGGTCGCCCACGATGGCTTGGCGGCGAAGCTGCAGGCGGTGTTCGGCCAGCCACCGGGCGGCGACGCCGATCCCGACGTCGCCCTCTACGATGCGCTCGTCGACGACACCGAGCGCGAACGCCTCGACGCCGTGCACCGCAGCGCCCCCGAGGATCTGGCGGGCTTCGATCCCGGTTTCCGCGACGCGCGTCTGGCTGCCCTGTATTGGCGCTATCGGGCGCGCAACTGGCCGGGCACGTTGTCCCCGACCGAGCGTCGCCAGTGGCGCGAGCTACGCTGGCAGCGTCTGTGCCGAGGCGCTGCGGCCAGCCCGCGCAGTGTCGCCCGCTTTCGCGATGAGCTCCAGGAGGGCATGACCTCGGGCCGGCTGGCGACGGAGCTGGCCGTCGAGCTCGAGGCCTGGGCGGACGAGCTAGTCGCCGACCTGCCCCCCTGCAATGCCTAGCGCGGCCAGGGAAGCGCTCGACGACGCTGCCGTCGCCTGGTTGTTCCTCACACGCGTGCCCGTGCCCTGGGTCATCTCGCGCGTCGAGGAGCGCATGGCGCGGGCGAGCGCATGGTTCCCCGTCGTCGGCGCGGTGGTCGGCGTGGTCGGGGCGGCGGTGTTCGCGCTCGGGGCGAGCCTTTGGGGCCCGGTGGTGGGCGCGCTCACCGCTGTGGCCGCGACAGCGCTGCTGACGGGCGCTTTCCACGAGGATGGCCTGGCCGACACCTTCGACGGGCTGGGCGGCGGTGCGAGCCCCGAGCAGGCTCTGTCCATCATGCGCGACAGCCGGATCGGGACCTTCGGCGCCCTGGCGCTCGGGCTGGTGACGGCGCTGCGGGTCGCGGCGCTGGCGGCCCTGGGCGCGCAGGCACCCGCCGCCTTGGTGGGCGCGCACGCCCTGGGGCGCTACTCGAGCCTGCCACTGATCCGCTGGCTACCGTACGCGCGCAGCGACGGCGGCGCGGGCGAGGCGTTCGCCGCCGGGGCCGGTCGTGGCGGCTTCCGAGCGGCGACGGCCTTCGCATTGGTGCTGACTGGACTACTGTGGGGCACCTCGGCGGTGATGGTCTGGGCGGCCGGCGTGGCTGTCACCTTGTGCGCGGGCGTGTGGCTGAGGCGCCGTCTGGGCGGGACGACCGGCGATGGCCTGGGCGCGACCAATCAGCTCGTCGAGACCGCGGCCTATCTGGCGCTGGCGGCGGTGGCCTAGTCGGATCAGGCGCGGCGCCAATCGGGGCGCGCGGGGTGCTCGGCGCCGTCGGCATGCTGGACGATCAGGCGCCCATCCGCGGCCCGATAGATGTCGGCCATGTAGATGGGGAATTCATTGGCCATGCGGTCGCCAATGTAGAGCCGCAGGCTCTCGTGGATGACCGGGAAAGCGAGCTCATCCCAAGGGATCTCGTCAGGGGTGAACCAAGCCACGGTCTCGCTCTCGGGGCCGGCCGCGGCGCCGCCGGCGCCCAGGCCGGCGCGGAAGACCGCGTAGACCTGGCTGATATGAGGCAGGTTGAACAGCGCATAGAGCGTCGCCGCCTGCGCCGTCGCACGGGCCTCTTCCAGGGTCTCGCGTGCGGCCGCCTGGCGCAGAGTCTCCTGGTTCTCCATGAACCCCGCGGGGATCGTCCAATACCCGCGTCGCGGCTCGATCGCGCGCCGGCACAGCAGGATCTTGCCCGCCTCCTCGACGATGCAGCCGGCCACATTGCGTGGATTCTGATAGTGGATCTCGCCACAGGCCTCGCATACGTGGCGCTCGCGATCGTCGTCGGCGGGGACCCGCCAGGCGATGCGATCAGAGCCGCACTGGGCGCAGTAGTACACCGGGCGGATCATCGCTGGTGCTCGTTCATCGGCTGGATGGGATGCCCCTCGGCGCGGGTGCGATACATCTAGAGCCACCCTTTGTAACGGAAGAAAACGTAGGGCGCGATACCCGAGGCGATGATCACCACGATCGCCGCCGGATAGCCCCAGGTCCAGGCCAGCTCCGGCATGTGCTCGAAGTTCATTCCATAGATGCTCGCGATCGTCGTCGGCGGCAGGAAAACCACTGCGGCGATCGAGAAAATCTTGATGATCTGGTTCTGCGCGATATTGATGAAGCCCATCGCGGCGTCCATCAGGAAGTTGACCTTCTCGAACAGGAACGCGGTGTGCGACAGCAGTGACTCGACATCACGCAGGATCTCGCGCAGCTGCTCGCGATCGTCGCCGTCGAAGAGATTGCGCCGAGAGAGGAACGACAGCACCCGCTGCTTATCCATCAGCGACAGGCGGATCTTGCCGGTCAGATCCTCCTGTTGCGCGATGCGCGACAACGAAGCGCGCATGTCGTCGTCGCTCTCGTTGAGCACGGCCTGGCTCACCGCCTCCAGATTGGTATAGACCTCCTCGAGCTCGTCGGCGAGCTGCTCGACGGCCACTTCAAGCAGGCCGAGCAGGATCTGGCGCGCCGAGCTCGCGGGCACTGCCTCGCGCCGCGCCCGCAACCGGAACATGCGGAACGTGGGCAGATCGCGCTCGCGCAATGTGAACAAGCGCTCGTGGCCCAGGGTGAAGCCGACGCTGATGTTGTGGTACTGGGCGTCGTCCTCGTGCAAGAAGTACGAGTTGATGTGAAGCCCTTCATCGTCCTCGGTAAAGCGGGCGCTGGCCTCGATTTCGGCGAGCTCGTCCGCGGTCGGCAGCGACCGGGCGTAGGCCTCCTCGACCCATTGGCGCTCGCGCTCCGTCGGGTCGACCAGGTCGATCCAGACGAGCTCCTCGGTCAGATCTTCGCGCTCGGCGATGGTGCGCTGCTGTAGCCGGCCGTTGGCGACGGCGAAGGCGGATATCATAGTCAGGGCGTGCTCCGCGGCGAGCGCCCTATTGTACGGGCTTGGCTCGTGGCGTTGTTGCCGGTTTAACAGGCCCTAGGCCGCGTCCTGTGCCTCGACGAAATCGACGCCCTCGATGCGGCAGTCGCGGATGGCACGCTCGAGCGCCTCGATGGCCTCGGGCCGCGGGAAGCTGTTGCGCCAGGCGAGTGCCACGTGGCGTCGCGGCTCGGGCGGCGCGAAGGGTCGATCGGTGAGCCGCAACTGGCCGTGCGGCTCGCGGGCGACCGCGCTGCTCGGCAGCACGGTGATGCCCATGCCGCTGGCGACCATATAGCGAATGGTCTCGATCGACGAGCCCTCGAGCGCGCGGTCGGGGCCCGGCTGGCCCGAGATGCTGCTGGCGCAATCGGGGCAGGCCGCCAGGACTTGATCGCGGAAACAATGACCCGCCCCCAGCAGCAACACGTTCTCCTGGGCCAGCTCCTCCGCCGGTATGCGACTCGCCTCGCACCAGGGGTGGTCGGCGGGCATGACGACCCGGAAGGGCTCGCTATAGAGCAGCCGGGTCTCGACGCCGGGCGCCTCGAACGGCAGCGCGACGATCATGGCATCGATCTCGCCCTGGCGCAGGCGTTCGGCAAGGCGCGCGGTGAAATTCTCCTCGACAATCAACGGCATGCGTGGCGCACGCTGGCGCAGCACGGGGATGATATGGGGGAATAGGTAGGGCCCCACCGTGTGGATCGCGCCCACACGCAACGGCCCGTTGAACGGGTCTTGTGCCTGTTCCGCCATCTGGCGCAGATGGGCCGTCTCGCCCAGTACACGCCGCGCCTGCTCGACCAGCTGCTCGCCGACCGCGGTGACACCGATCTCGCTGCGCCGGCGCTCGAACAGCGTGACGCCGAGCTCGTCCTCGAGCTTTCTCACCGCGACCGATAGTGTCGGCTGGCTCACGTGGCACGCCCGAGCCGCCCGCCCGAAGTGACGCTCGCGTGCGACGGCGCAGATGTATTGGAGCTCGGTCAGTGTCATCGCCACTAGGATACCAGTTCGGCCGGGGCGGTCAGGCTCGCCGGCACGCGCTTGTTCGCGGGCATCGCGGCGATGGGTACACTGGTAGCGCCTCGTACGCAGGCCACTGAGCGCAACAAGGGGGAGTCGTGATGATCGAGACAGGCGCGCCACTCAAGCGGGTCGCATTCATCGGCCTCGGCGTCATGGGCGCGCCCATGGCGCGCCACTTGGCTGAGGCCGGCTTCGAAGTAACGGTCTACAACCGCACGCGCAGCCGGGCGCAGGCTTGGGTCGAGGCCAACGGCGGCCGCCTCGCCGAGACGCCGGCCGAGGCCGCCCGCGGGGCCGATGTGGTGTGCGCCTGCGTGGGCCGCGACGCCGATCTGCGCGAGGTCACCCTGGATGCCGACGGTGCGTTCGCCTCCCTGGCCAGTGGCGCCGTATTCGTCGACCACACCACCGTTTCGGCGGCGCTCGCGCGCGAGCTCGCCGGGGAGGCCGAGCAGCGCGGCGCCGGTTTCGTCGATGCCCCGGTGTCGGGGGGGCAAGCGGGCGCCGAAAACGCTCGCTTGGCCATCATGGCCGGCGGTGCCGACGAAGCGTTCGCCCGCGTCCGCCCCGTCCTCGATACCTATGGGGCTCGCGTGGTCCAGGTTGGCGCGGCCGGGGCGGGCCAGCTGACCAAGATGGTCAATCAAATCTGCATCGGCGGGTTGATCCAGGCGCTGGCCGAGGGCGTCGACTTCGCCCAGCGCGCCGATCTCGACCTCGAGCGTGTGCTCGAGGCGATCGGCGGGGGCGCGGCGCAGTCCTGGCAAATGGACAACCGCGCACGCACGATGGCGCAGGGGCAGTTCGACTTCGGCTTCGCGGTCGACTGGATGCGTAAGGATTTCGCCATCTGCCTGGACGAGGCGCGGCGCACGGGAGCGCAGCTTCCCGTGACCGCGCTGGTGGATCAGTTCTACGCGCAGATCCAGGCGCGCGGGGGCGGTGGCGAGGATACATCCAGCCTGATCCGACTGCTCAGCAGGCCTTGACCGGGCCTCTTGTCAACACCTGAACAGCCATTTGTGCACAGCCCGTACACCCGGCGCGCGCGGCCCATGGCTGCCGAAAATCGCGCGGAGCGGACGTGTAAGTAATTGTTTTTACTGATGGTTTTTGGCTCAAGTGTGGGATCGCCGGGCGGGCCGATCGGGTCGACGGGGCGGCGTCAGCGCGGTGTCCAACACACTCTCCACAAAATTGTCCACAGGTCTGGCGAGTTCGCGGTGGGGAGAGCGGATGGTGACCCGGTGGACCATGGGGTGTGGGGAGTCCCGTGACAGCGGCCTGCCTGCCGACCTCCGGGTCCGTGCATTGGGGTCGTGGCACTGACTTGTACACACTCGAGTGCGGCGTCGTCCCGGGCGCCCCGGGGTCCGCCGACGCACGCGCAGAGCCGACGTAACTCGCTGATTACGCGATTTTTCGTGGTCGTGGTCAGGGAGTGATCAATCGCCGGAGGGAACCCCGCCGGCGCCGACCAGCGGGCGCATCCAACACGCTTTCCACAACGTTGTCCACAGATACTGGGGATAACTGGGTTGGAGCGGTTGTGCCGGGGAGTTATGCGAGCTCGCATGAGGCGCTGCCCCCCGAAGGGATGGTGCGAGCCCGATGTCAACCCTTGACAGGGATTTTGTGCACAAGGCGAGCAGCCGGCCGCGGGTGTCCGCCAGCCGGGGCCGCCGAATCCGACCTTGGCACGTTAAATTGCTGAAAACAGGGGGGATGACATATTGGTTACGATTTGGCCAATACCGATGCGGTCCCGATTTGAGGCCGTTTGCGTGGTCCATCCAACACACTTTCCACATGTTTATCCACAAGTTTTGGGGACAACACGCGAACCGGCCGGCTGACAGTGACTTAGCGGTTCCCCGGCGCCCGGTTACTCAGCGATAATAGCGTTTCCAAATAATTACGACACCGACCGCCCTGGTCGCTACCCGCAACCCCATGGCAGTGACACCGATGCTCGACGACTTCGGCTTCGCCGAATTGCAGACGCCGGACGGCCTGGCTCGTCTCGATGCGCGCTTCCGCGCGTGGCTCAACGAGCACGATCCCGCACTGGATGCCCGCCTGGGCGATTACCGCGACGGCGCCGAGCTGGGACCGCGCGAGCTGTCCGCGTTGCTCATCGAGCTCGGGCCCTGGGTCGAGCGCTTTGCCGCGCGCTTGTACGGCATCGAGGACAGCCTCGAGGCGCTGCGCGCCGACATCCTGGGCGAGGATCCGGTCCTGCGCTTCAAGAACGAATTCGTGCTCAAGCGCTGCCGCAAGCTGCGCGGCGACCCCGAGCAGTCGTTCGCCGAGCTCGACGACTGGCTCGAGCGCCAGATCGAGCCCGGTGCCGACCGCGAGGCCGCCGTGGCTTCCTGGGCCGTGGGCTTGTTGCGCGATCCCGAGCGCCATGCGCAGGCGATCGAGGGCATCACCCACTGGTGTGCCCTGGCGCAACGTACCGACGAGGGGCGTCGGGCGGTGGCGGGGTGGACGGCGTTCGTCACGCCGCAAAAGGTCGACCACGCCGCGCTGGTGCAGTTGCAGCCCGTGAACGGCGATCCGGTCGGGCGGCTGCAGGGGGCGCCCGAGCGCCACCGCCGGCGCGACGGCTTCAAGCTCACCGATACGCGCTGGGGGATGCGCCGCATCCAGGGCGAGGTCAACTACTGCATCTATTGCCACGAGCACGACGGCGACTTCTGCTCGAAGGGCTTCCCCGAGAAGAAGAAGCAGCCCGAGCTGGGGCTCAAGGTCGACCCCTTGGGCAACACGCTGACCGGCTGCCCGCTCGAGGAGAAGATCTCCGAGATGCACGTGTTCCGCCGCGACGGCTATCCGGTAGCGGCGCTGGCGGTGGCCATGGTCGACAACCCGATGGTGCCGGCGACGGGCCACCGGATCTGCAACGACTGCATGAAGGCGTGCATCTACCAAAAGCAGGATCCGGTCAATATCCCGCAGATCGAGACCGGTACATTGACCGACGTGTTGCGGCTGCCGTACGGGGTTGAGCTCTACGACCTGCTCACCCGCTGGAATCCACTGCGCCGCGAGCAGTACGTGCTGCAGCCCTACAACGGGCGCCGGGTGATGATCGCGGGGATGGGGCCGGCCGGCTTCACCATGGCCCACCATCTGACCATGGCCGGCTGTGCCGTCGTGGGTGTCGATGGTCTCAAGATCGAGCCGCTGCCGCGCGAGCTCATCGACCAGCCCGTGCGCGACTGGGAGTCCCTGGAGGAGCCCCTCGACGAGCGCATCCTGCTCGGCTTCGGCGGGGTCGCCGAGTACGGCATCACCGTCCGTTGGGACAAGAATTTCCTCAAGCTGATCTATCTCACCCTGGCGCGGCGCCCCAACTTCCGTGTCCACGGCGGGGTGCGCCTGGGCGGCACGGTGTGTCTCGAGGACGCCTGGGATCTCGGTTTCGACCACGTGTGCATCGCCACCGGTACGGGCCTGCCGCGCGTGATCAATATGGGCAACACGCTGGCCCGCGGCATGCGCCAGGCCAGCGACTTCCTGATGGCCCTTCAGCTCACCGGCGCAGGCAAGGAGACCAGCCTCGCCAACCTCCAGGTGCGCCTGCCCGCGGTCGTCATCGGCGGCGGCCTCACCGGTGTCGACACCGCCACCGAGGTGCAGGCCTACTACATCAAGCAGGTCGAGAAGACCGTGAAGCGCTATGAGGCCATGGTTGCCGAGGGCGGCGAGGCGGGCGTTCGCGACGTCCTGGGCGAGGAGGATCAGGGCATTTTGGACGAGTTCCTCGCCCATGGCCGTGCCGTGCGCGACGAACGCGCCCGGGCCGCCGCCCTGGGAGAGACGCCCGACTTCGGCTCACTGATCCGGCGCTGGGGCGGTGTCACCATCGCCTACCGCAAGGGGCTCAACGACTCGCCGGCGTATACCCGCAACCACGAGGAGGTCAGCAAGGCGACCGAGGAGGGCATCTACTACCTCGAGGGCGTCGAGCCCATCCATTGCGTGATCGGTGACAACGGCCACGTCCAGTCCGTGCTGTGTCGCCGCCGCGAGCACCACGGCGGGCGGTGGCTGTCGCTCGACCAGGAGTTCCATCTGGACGCACGTGCCGTGTTCGTCGCGGCCGGGACCGTGCCCAACACGATCTACGAGCGCGAGTATCCCGGCACGTTTGCTCACGACGGCGAGTATTTCCGCCCCCACGTCGATCCACCCGAGGGGCTGCAGCCGGTGGATCGGCCCGAGCACGCCAAGTCGCCCGCGTTCGGGCCCTTCACCTCGTACAACCACTTCGGCCACTTGGTGAGCTTCCTGGGTGATACCCATCCGGCCTTCCATGGCAGTGTGGTCAAGGCGATCGCCTCGTCGTTCCGCAGCTACCCCGAGATCCTGGAGAGCCTGGCGCGTGGCCCCAGCGAGCGCGACACGAGCGCGGCGACGTGCCGCGCCTTCCTCGACGATATCAGCGATCGCTTCGACGCCACCGTGGTCTCGGTCGACGCCAGCAATCCCGCGATCGCCGAGGTGTGGGTGCGCGCGCCCATGGCCGCGCGCAATTTCCGTGCGGGGCAGTTCTATCGGCTGCAGACGTTCGAGTCGCTGTCGCCGGTGATCGAGGGTACGCGCCTGCAGGTGCCCCAGCTCACCGTCTCCGGGACGGGCGTGCACGGCGACATGATTCGGTTGATGGTGCTGCAGTGGGGGGCCGGCCCGCGCTTGGTCGGGCGCCTGCAAGCGGGCGATCCCGTGGTGTTGATGGGCCCGACGGGCAAGCCCACCGAGATCCCCGAGGGCGAGACCGTCATGGTGGTCGCCGGGCGCTGGGGTGCAGCCGTGATGCTCGACATCGGTGCGGCGCTCCGAGCCGCCGGCAATCGGGTGTTGTACGTCGCGGCGTTCGGTGGACCGGGCGAGGTGGACAAACAAGACGAGCTCGAGGGCGCGGCCGATCAGATCATCTGGGCCACCGCTCGCGAGCCGATGATCGAGCCCCGGCGCCCGCAGGATACGAGCGTCGTCGACACCGACATGGTCGATCTGGTGCGCCGCTATGGCGACGGGACCGTGGGGCCGAGCGACGGACTGCGCCTGGCCGATGTCGACCGGGTGCTCGTGATGGGTGGCACGGGACTGCTGCGTGGCTTCCAGGAGGGCCTGGCCGGCGGGCGGTTGAGCCCGTATTTCGCCAGCGACGTCCGGGCGTTGGGCACGGTCGGCAGCCCGATGCAGTGCATGCTCAAGGGCGTGTGCGCGCAGTGCTTGCAGTGGCAGAAGGATCCGGAGACGGGCCAGCGCACGCGCGCGGTGTTCTCCTGCGCCGAGCAGGACCAGCCGCTGGCGTGGATCGACTTGGACAACCTCGCGGCACGTCAGCAGCAGAACCGCTTGCCGGATCGGCTGAGCTCGCTCTGGCTCGATCACGTGCTGGCGCGCGAGGCCCAGGCGGGCCAGCGCGAACGCGCCTGACGCTGCTCCTATGACGCGCCGCGGGTGGCGTCGGCTGCGGCGCCCAGGTGTTGGCGTAGCGCGTCGCGGTCCATGGCCCCGGCGAACAAGAAGCCCTGGACGCGGTCGCAGCCGATGCGGTGCGCCAATGCCCACTGAGCGCGAGACTCGATGCCCTCGGCAGTGACGCACAGCCCCAGTTCGCGCCCGAGCTCGGCGATGGTGCGTGCGATCGCCTGCGATGCCCTGCCTTGCTGACCGTCCGGTGTGTTGATGAAGGAACGGTCGATCTTGAGCCCGTCGATGGGGAGCTCGCGCAGGTAGTTCAGCGAGGCATACCCCGTCCCGAAGTCGTCGACCACGATCATGAGCTCGGGTGCGCGCTGCTTGAGCTCCTGGATCTGGTCGCGCGCGTGGGCGATGTCGGGCATCAGCACGTTCTCGGTGATCTCGAGCTCGCAGCGCCGCGCTGGCAGCCCGCTGGCCGCGAGCATATCGACCAGGCGGCTGGCGAAATCGCTGTGCTGCAGATCGCGCGGCGAGATGTTGAGCGAGAGCTTGGGGCGATGGCCGAGGCCCGCCAGCCACTCCAGATCCGCCGCCGCACGCGCCCACAGCCAGCGATCGAGCTCGCAGACGAGATCGGAGGCCTCCGCGTGGGCCAGGAAGCGGTCCGGCGGCAGCAGACCGTCTGCGGGGTGGTGCCAGCGCAATAACGCCTCGAGCGTGACGACTCGCCCATCCCCACTGGCGACGATGGGTTGGTATAACGCCCGCAGCTCGCCCTCCTCCAGGGCCCGGCGCAGGCCCGATTCGATGCCGAGACGCTCCTGCACCCGCGCATTGAGCTGCGCCGAGTGGAACTGGTAGCGATTGCGCCCCGCCTGTTTGGCCGCGTACATCGCCGTCTCCGCCGATTGCAGCAGCGCCTCGGCGTCGTCGCCGTCGCGCGGATACAACGCCACACCCGCGCTGGCCCGGGCGGATAAACGGTGGCCGTGCAGCGGGATCGCCCCGGTGAGCGCGTCCCGCAGCCTGGCCGCGGCCGCCGCCGCGGCCGCGGTATCGTCGACGGCCAAGACGATGGCGAACTCGTCGCCGCCCAGGCGCGCCACCGTGTCGGCGCGGCCCACCGACGCGCCCAAACGGGAGGCGGCGGCGGCGAGGAGCTCGTCACCGATGGCATGGCCCAGGCTGTCGTTGACCAGTTTGAACTCGTCGAGATCGAGCAGGACGACGGCGATGAGCTCGCCATGGCGCCGGGCGGACTCGATGGCCTGGCCGAGCCGGTCGTGGAGGAGGCGCCGATTGGGCAAGCCGGTGACGCCATCGAAATAGGCGCGCTGGAACAGCTGGCGCGAGGTGGTGTGCTCGGCGAGGGCAAGGCGGCCCAGCTGCATGGCGTCGTGGAGTCCGTCGAGGTCGGCGTCGTCCGGCGTCGCCGCTGCGGGGAAGTGCAGTGTCAACGCCGCGCTAGTGCTTGCGGGCCCGTCGGCGAAGGGAGCAATCCAAAGCCCGCGGATCCCTGACGTAGCGACGGCATCCAAGGCCGCCCCCCAACGCTCGTCGGTGGCCGCGTCGGTGATGATCACCGGCTCGCCCGAAGCCAGCGCTTCGCCCATCGGGTGGTTGCGGCTCGCACCAGCCGCGCGCATGTTCGCGCGATACACCGGCGACAGTTGCTCGCCGCCCGCAATCCGCACGTTGTCGCCGTCGCGCACGATGATGGCGGTCAGCGCCGCTGGGAAGCGGTTCTTGATCAATGTCTCGATCCCGGTCAGAACCTGCTCCAAAGGCAAGTGCCGAGCGATCATCTCGAGGATCTGGTGGCGCTGGCCCGCCGATGCCGCCGCCTGCGGCGCCGCGCCGGCCACGCGCGCGAGGGCCACGATGCGATCGCCATCGGGGCGCTCGATGGGGCTGAGACTGAGCTCGACGGCGAGCCGCGTGTCCTCGTCGACCCACCAATCGGCCGCCACCGGGGTGGTCTGGCCCGTGCGCAGACAGGCGCTGATGCGTTCGGCCAACCCCGCTTGGTGGTGACCGGGCACGCGCGCGAGGACACTGGCCTGTGTCTCCCGCCCGAGCCCGAGCTGATGCCGGGCAGCGCGGTTCGCCTCCACCACGGCGTGGTTCTCGGCGGCGATCACGAACAACGCGACATCGGCGCGATCGAAGGCGGCACCGGCCAGATGGGCCGGCCCGACGACGTGCGTGGTCGGTCGGCCGAGGTGGGTCATCGAGGTGGCTCCGGACGCCATGCATTGCCCTGCGCCCCCGTTCGCTCGAACGCCTCGGGCGCGTTGGCCGAGTCGCCACGGCTCATGGCCGGGTTCGCTCGGCCGGGCAGCGGCCGCGGCCGGGGCCGCTCATGCGCCGTCGCGCCAGCCGCTGCGTCGGGGGCTCGCGCTCGTCTCGACTCGGGCCGCGAGGCCCCGGGAACGCGCGAGTCGCAGCCCGAGGCGCTGGTGCGCCAGGCCCGCGGCCACGCCGATGGCGTCGCCGCGGGCTGCGAGCCGCGAGAGCAGCGCCAGCGCGTCCGCCGGATCGAGGCGTTGGTCAGACCGCTGCGACCGGGTCGCCGTGTCCTCCTCAAGGGCCGACCGGGCGGTTTCTTCGCCAATACCGTTGGCCAGCAGATGGATCAAATCCCCACGGTCGACGTGTGTCATCACTGCGACTCCGGACAGGCCATGGTCGTGGTCTGGGGCCGTCCTGCCCCGTCGCGATCCCCGATCGGGTCGGCTCCCGAGGCCGTCGCCGCCAGGCGCGCTGGCCCTGGGAGCGCGCGTCCCGGCACGTGCCCGACCGTGGATACTCAACTGCAACACGGATCCCCGGGGCCACCGGTTCCCGGCGGTCGGGCATTCGTTAGCCGTCGCCGCTGACCAGGCTCGGGAGCCAGAGCGACAGCGCGGGCACGTAGGTGATGATGAGCACGGCGGCCAGCAGCAGGAAGAAAAACGGCAGCGTGGCCCGGTACAGCGTCATCACGGGCTTGCCGAAGCGGAAGCTGGCGATGAACAGATTCATCCCGACCGGCGGGGTGAAGTAGCCGATCTGCATGTTGGCCAGGAAGATGATGCCCAGGTGCAGGGGATCGACCCCGTAGCCCAGCGCGATCGGCAGGATGATGGGCACCATGATGACCAGGGCTGAGAAGATCTCCAGCGTGGTCCCCAGGATCAGCAGGAACACGTTGAGCACGATCAGGAACGTCCAGCGATCCTGGATCACCGATTGGATGGCCTCGAACAGGCGGGTCGGGACCTGGGCGTCGATCAACAGATTGGTCGAGGCCAGCGAAACGCCCAGGATGATCAGGATGGCGCCGACGAGCTTCATGGCATCGCGGAGCACGCGCGGCAGCTGCCCCAGGGTGATCTCGCGGCGGATCCCCACCTCAACGACGAGCACGTAGATCGCCGCGACCGCCGCCGCCTCCGACACCGCGATGACTCCGCCGTAGATGCCGCCCAGAACGACGATCGGCAGCGGCAGCTCCCAGGCGGCATCGCGCACCGCGACCACGGCCTCGCGGCCGTCGAACGGCGCGCCCTGGGTCAGCGCCCGCCCTTGCCAGACGCTGTAGCCGCCCAGGATCGCCAGCATCAAGATCCCGGGTAGCAGTCCCGCCAGGAACAACTCGTCGATCCCGATCGAGATGGGCAGATCGAGCTGTTGCGCGATCACCCCGTAGAGGATCAGCGGCAGCGATGGCGCGAACAGGATCCCTAGGCTGCCCGAGCTGGTCACCAGCCCCAGGCTGAAGCGCTCCGGGTAACCGGCGGTCTGCAGTGCGGGGTAGAGCAGCGCGCCCAAGGCGACGATGGTGATGCCGGAGGCGCCGGTGAAAGCGGTGAACAGGGCGCAGGTGACGAGGGCGACGATGGCCAGGCCGCCCGAGAGCCAGCCGAGCAGGGCATCGCTCAAGCGCACCAGGCGCTGCGGTGCCTGGCTCTCGCCGAGCAGGTACCCCGCCAGGGTGAACAGCGGTATGGCGACGAGCACGGGCATGTCGGTGAGCCGGTAGACCTCGATCAGGGCGGCCTGCGGGTCGATGCCGGCGAGCCAGAACCCCACGAGGGCGCTGGCCCCGATCACCGCGAACAGCGGCGCCCCGGCGAGCGCCATCAGCAGCAGGATGGCGGTGAGGATGAGGTCGCTCACGGCGCGGTATCGCCAAAGGGCTCACGCCCGGTGAAGAACGCCACGGCGAACAGGGCGAAGCGCACACCGATCAGCGCGAACGCCACCGGCAGGATGGCGACGACGCTCCACTGAGGGACGCTGGCGAAGGCGTTCGAGGCGAACTCGAGCTCGAGCGCGGTGTAGCGCACGCCGTGCCAGGCGAAGCCGGCGCAGACCGCGGCCGTGAACGCGCAGGCGACCCCCCGCACGGGCAAGCGCCAGGGCCGGGGCAGGGCGCGCGTGACCACGTCGATGGCGATGTGCTGGCCCGTGCGGCTCGCCGCCAGCGCACCCAGCATCCCGATCCAGAGCACGAGCGAGCGCAGCATCGGGTCGATCCAGAGGACACCGGTGCCGAATACACCGCGAAGCAGGATCTGGCCCGCGGCGAGCGCCACCATCAAGAGCACGGCCGCGACGAGCACACCGTCCTCCAGGCGGTGCAGCCAGCGAAGCGCGCGCCCTTGGGCCGCCTCAGTCACCCTGCTTCTCCCGGTGCTCTTGCACGAGCTTCTCCATCCGGTCGAGGAGCTCGGCGTCGTAGGCACCGTCGCGCTCGAACTCGAGCAACGTCTCGTCGGCTAGCGCTTCCCAGCGGCGCTCGGCGGGCGGGCGCTTGGGCGAGACCAGCTCGATGTTCTCGGCGCGCAGCGCTTCCTGGGCCTCCGCGTTGTTCTCGCGGTTGATCTCGTCGAGGCGTTCGAACGTGGTCGCAAGGACCTCGCGCACGACGTCGCGATCGGCCGCGTCGATCTGTTCGAAGCTGCTGCGCTCGAACACCAGCATCGCGACCAGGAACAGCAGCGGGGCGTCGGTTTGGTATTGCACCCCGGTGTGCCACTGCAGGGCGATGGCGCCCGCCGGATTGATGGCGACGGTGTCGACCATGCCCGACTGAAGCGAGGTGAACACGTCGGACACGGGGAGGGAGACCGGCTCGCCGCCGCCTTTCTCGAACATGCGCGCGGTGATCGCGTCGCCCTCGGGGACCCACATGCGCCGGTCCTCGAGATCGTCGAGCCCGCGGATGGGCTTTTTCGAGAAGAGATAGGTAAAGCCCCCTTCGGAGATGCCGCCGACGACGTAGCCGGCCTCACGCAGGCGCTCGCGGATCACCGGATCGATGCGCTCGCGCACATACGCCAGCTCGTCGCGATTGCGGAACAGAAACGGCATCGAGTAGAGCTGGGCATCCGGATGGATCTTCGCGAGACCGGAGGCCGTCACGATGGCACCGTCGAGCTGGCCGATCTTCATCTTGCGCAGCACGGCGCTGTCCTTGCCCATGGTGCCGCCGGGGAAGAGCTTGAAATCGACGCGGCCGTCGGTGCGCTCGGCGACTGTCTTGCTGGCCGAGCGCAGCTGCTCGATGAATTCGGTCCCGGCGGGTACGACTGTGGCAATCTTGAGCGTCTTCGCTTGCAGCGGCGAGGCCGCCAGCACCAGCACCCCCGCGAGCGTGGCGGCGGCGACGCGGGCGGTTGCGTGCGCTCGCGGGTGGGTCGCCCGATCGGCGTCGCTGCGATGCCGGCGCGCGAGGGGGGCGTAGTCGCGGTGGAGGGGGCTAGGCATAGGAGCTGCTCCTTGGGTCATCCTAAAAGTGCGCATCGGCCGAGGACTGGAGCGCACGTGCACGCTGTTGCGCCAGGGCGTTGGACAGGGTGAGATCGCCCGCGTGCCGATCGGCGGCCAGGACCTCCTCGAGCAAGCGATCGTGGAGGTCCCGATTGCCCACCAGCCGGGCATAGTGCTCGGCGAAAAGCACCTTCGCCATCAGGTTACGGCCGTCGGACAGCGCGATGGCGCGCTCGAAGCGCTTGCGCGCGTCCTCCGGCTGACCGCCGAGCAGTTTCGGGCGCTGCGCGAGCAACACCCCGAGATACGTATGCACGTTGCCGTGATCGATGCGCGGCGCCACCTCGGCAATGCGGCTGAATGCCACTTCGATCTTGGGCAGGTCGGCCAGCGCCTTGTAATTCCCGGAGCGTGCTTGCACCCAGCCGGACCAGGCCGCCGTGAAGCGATAGAGCACGCGCGCGCTGTCCTTGTCGTCGATTCGCGCGCGAACGGTCTCGCGGAACTCGGGATAGGGCTGCTCGACGGCCTCGCACACGGCCTCGAGCTCGAGGCACAAGGCCCGCGAGCCGTAATCGTAGGCGCGCTGCGACAAGCGCCGCCGACGGGCGGCGTCGTCGACGAAAGAGCCCGCGTAGGTGCTGTACAGCCGGGCCGCCGCCATCTGGGTCGCGGCGTCTTCGGGCGAGCGCTGGGCCAGGGTATCGGCCATGATCAGATAGGCGGGGGCCCCGTCGCGCACGACCTCGGCGTCGGGCTGGCGGGCCATGGCGTCGCCCAACTCGTTGGCGATCCCGCCGAGGTTGGTGCAGCCAGCGCCCGCCCAGGCGAGCGCAGCGGCCGCGAGAAGCCGTCTCGGTTGCATGGCGTCTCCGGGGGTAGGTGGCAACCCAAGGCTACGGGCGCAGACCGACCATGCAAAGGCCGAGCCGCGTGGTGCCCGGCGGTGCCATCCCGATGGCGCCGACGGCGCGCGCTTGCGGCCCTGCGGGCGCGTGCTAACCTCGCCTCGCGCTGGCTCGTGTCCGGGTGGGGCGGGCGGCGCCGCTCGCGCCCGGCACGCAGAAAGGATCGGCCTTGGCTAAAGCGCTACACTACCGCAACGGGATCATCGCCTTCGTGATCGTCGCCGCGACCGTGCTCGCGACCGCGGCGGGGGTACTGCGTCCGCTCGAGCGGGTCGTATTCGACGCCATGGGCACGCTCGGTGAGGCGCCCGGCGCGGACGCGCCGGTCACGATGGTTGTCATCGACGAGGCCGCGATCGAGCAGGTCGGCCCATGGCCGTGGCCGCGGGATCGCCTGGCGCGGCTCAACGAGCGTGTCCACGCGGGGGATCCGGCGGCCGTCGGTTTGGCACTGGCCCTGGATCAGCCGCAGTACGCCTACCCGCTCCGGGTGCTCGATGGGCTGGCCGCGGAGGCGGGCGGCGGGCTGGGCGAAGGCGCGCGCAGGGTGCTCGCGCAGGCCCGCCAACGCCTGGGCACCGACGCTGCCCTCGGGCGCAGCCTGCGAACCCACGGCGCCACTATCGTCGGCGCCGATTTTCGTCGCGTGGACCGGCCGGCCACCGGGTTGGCCCCCCCGTTCGAGCGCGTTGCCCTGGATGGGGCGCCGGCGAATCGGTGGCCGCTGCACTGGTTGGCCCCGCGGTCCCGGGCCTTCGCCGGGGACTTGCAGCCCCCGGTCGAGCCGATCGCCGGCGCAGCCGCCGGGGTCGGCCTGTTGGAGTCGGCCGCCAGCGGCGATGGCGCGATCCGCCTGGCCCGGACGCACGCCGAGGCATGGCTGCCCTCGTTCGCGCTGCTCGTCTACGCCCAGGCCCGGGGTGTCGAGGCCGGCGCTATCGGCGTCGAACGCGGCCACCGCCTGCGCGTGGGCGAGCGCCGCTTCGCCACGGGGCCCGGCCTGGCGGTGCGCCTCGCCGGCTCGACCGGCGGCGATTCGGTGCGCATGGACGCGGTGTCGGCCGCCGATGTGCTGGCGGGTTCGCATGAGCCGACCGCGTTCACCGAGCGCAGCGTCGTGGTGGGACTGGCCCCCGCGGTGGCCACGGAGGCCGCGGGGGCGCTGCCCCCGGCGGCCCGGGCGGCCCGCGTCGTCGCCGGTCTCCACCAACAAAGCCTGGTCTCGACGCCACCGTGGGCGATCGGGGTGCGTGCGGCCGTCTTCGCGCTGGTGCTGATCTATCTCGCGCTGGCGGTACCGCGCCTGGGTACGGCCGCCGGCTGGATCGTGACGGCGCTGGTTGGCGTCGTCGCCGTGAACGCCGAGCTTGTGACGCTGCTGGTGCGAAACGCCTGGATCCCGTTGATGGCACCCGTAACTGCACTGGTGGTCGGCCATGCGGCTATCGTCGGTGCCCGGGGGGTGGGAGCACGTGTGGCCTCGCTGCGCGACGCGGTCAATCGTGCCAATCGGGCGCTCGCCGAGTCCCATCGCGAGGCCGGGCGCCTCGATGATGCGCTGCGCTGCCTGCGCCAGTGCGATCCCGACACCGCCACGGTCGAGCGCATGTATGGCCTCGCCCTCGACCTGGAGCGCCGCCGCCGCCTGCCCGAAGCGGCCGAGGCCTTCCGATTCTGCACCCACTACGCCGGCGCCTACCGCGACGCCGCCGAGCGTGCCCAGCGCTGCGATCGACTCCAGGACAGCGTCACCCTGGCCGGGCGCCATGGCAGCTCCACCCAGGCGCTCGCCCTGGATCAAGAAGACGCGGCCAAGCCCGTTCTGGGGCGCTATCAGATCGAGCGCGAGCTCGGTAAAGGTGCCATGGGTACGGTGTTCCTGGGCGAAGATGCCCGCATCGGGCGCCAGGTGGCGATCAAGACGATGCCGCTCGATCAGGAGTTCGAGGGCCAGACGCTCGAGGAGGTCAAGCAGCGCTTCCTGCGCGAGGCGGAGACGGCCGGGCGCCTGTCGCATCCGAACATCGTCACGGTCTACGACGTCGGCGAGGAGCAGGATCTCGCCTACATCGCGATGGACTACCTGCGGGGGACGCCACTCAACGCCCACGCCGAGTCCGGTGAGCTGTTGCCCGCCCATGAGGTCTTCGATGCACTCGCGCAGGTCGCCGATGCCCTGGCGACCGCGCACGCCGAGCATGTGCTGCATCGCGACATCAAGCCGGACAACATTGTCTACGATCGCGCCACGGGCCATGTCACGGTGACCGATTTCGGTGTCGCCTGCCTGCTCGATGAGCGCCAGACACGCACTGGCACGATCCTGGGCAGTCCCTCGTACATGTCGCCGGAGCAGCTCGCATCGCGTGCGCTAGACGGGCGCTCCGATCTGTTCTCCCTGGGTGTGACTCTGTACCAGCTACTGTCGGGCGAGATGCCGTTCGAGGGCGACTCGCTGTCGAGCCTGATGTATCGGATCAGCCACCATCGCCACCGCGAGCTCCGGCGCCTGCGCCCGGAGCTACCGACCTGCGCGACCACGATCACCAACCGCTGCCTGGAGAAGGAGCCGCAGCGGCGCTACGCCTCGGCGAGTCAACTGGCGCAAGCGCTGCGCCGTTGCCGGGGCAAGCTGGATCAACGGACCACCCAGACGCGGTAGAGCACGGGGGCGTGGTCGCGCGCGCTCGCCGGCTGCGCCGGCTCGACACGAAACGCACCATCGAGGCGCTCGAGCCAGTCGGCGACGGCCTCGGCCTCGGCCGCGCCGCCCGGGTGGCCGCGATAGGCGACAACCGAGAGGCGTCCGCCGGAGCGCAGGCGTTCGGCGGTGGCGCTCAGCGCGGCCAGGGTGGTGGCCGGACGGGTGACCAGCCGCCGGTCGCCGCCCGGGTGCCAGCCCAGATTGAACATGGCGGCATCGATCGCGGCGGCCCCGAGATGGCGCGGAATGCGGGCGTGGTCGGCGCGGTGCCAGCATAGCCGCACGCGGTGCACGAGCGCGCCCACGCGGCGTCGGGCGCGGCGGAGCGCGAGCCCCTGGATGTCGAAGGCGTCGACCCGGCCGCCCGGGGCAACGGCCTCGGCCAGGAACAGCGTGTCGTGACCGTTGCCCGCGGTGGCGTCGAGTGCCCGCCGCCCTGGCCCCAGGGCGGGCTTGATCCATTCGTGGGCCTGCCGGGTCAGCGTGTTGTCGGTTGGTTGCGACAATGCATCGGCCTGGCGGATCCACGCGAACCCCGCGATTGTCGCGCGTGCCGCCAGGGTGCGCGACCGGTTCCCACGCAGAGGCAGCGACCATGGCCGTAATCCGAGCGGAAGGTCTGCGCAAGCGCTACGGGGAGCTGACCGTGGTCGACGGCGTCGATCTCAGCGTCACCGGTGGCGAGTGTTTTGGCCTGTTGGGCCCCAATGGCGCGGGCAAGACGACCACGCTACGGATGCTCCTGGGTTTGACCCGGCCCAGCGACGGCATGCTGCGCGTACTGGGCCACGCCGTGCCCGACGAGGCGCGCGCGTTGCGCGCGCGGGTGGGAGTGGTCCCGCAGACCGATGCCCTCGATCCCGACTTCACGGTGCGCGAGAACTTGGCCACATGGGCCAGCTATTTCGGCCTCGAGGCAGGCATGGGCGAGCGGATCGACCGTTTGCTGCGCTTCGCCGCCCTCGAGGGCCGCGAGCAGGCCCCTGTGACGGCCCTCTCGGGGGGCATGCGGCGGCGCCTCACATTGGCGCGGGCACTGGTCAATCGGCCCGACCTCATCCTCCTCGACGAGCCCACGACCGGCCTGGACCCGCAGGCCCGCCAGCATATCTGGCAGCGCCTGCGTCAGCTGCGCGATGACGGGGTCACGTTGATCCTGACGACGCACTACATGGAAGAGGCCGAACGCTTGTGCGATCGCTTGGCCATCGTCGACCACGGGCGCATCGTCGCGCTCGGGCGTCCCCGTGATCTCGTGGCCGCCTGGATCGAGCCGCATGTACTGGAGCTGCGCGGCGAGCAGGCCGTCGACTGGGGGCGCAACGTGGGCGCGGCGCTGGTCGACCGCTGTGAGCAGGTCGGCGACACGCTGTTGCTCTACGCCCACGACGACGATCCATTGCTCGCCGCGCTTCAGGAAACCCAGGGGCTCGACTACCACATCCGCCGCGGCAACCTGGAGGATGTGTTCCTGCGCCTGACCGGCCACGAGCTGCGCGACTGAGCCCGAAGGGGAGCGTCCATGGCCCATCCCACCAGTCCTTGGCCCCAGTTGAGCCTGCGCTTCGTCGCGGTCTGGCGCCGCAATCTGCGCGTCTGGCGCAAGCTGCTGGTCCCGTCCGTGTTCGGCAATTTCGGCGAGCCGCTGCTGTATCTGCTGCTGTTCGGCTACGGCTTCGGCCGCCTGGTCGGCGAGGTCGAGCGCATGCCCTACATGGCGTTCCTGGCCGCAGGTATCGTGTGCTCGTCGACCATGTTCAGCGCCAGCTTCGAGGCGCTGTACTCCGCGTTCACGCGCATGGTCCAGCAGCAGACCTGGTCGGCGATGCTCAATGCGCCGCTCAATGTCGACGACATCGTCCTGGGCGAGGTGGTTTGGGCAGCGACCAAGGGCGCCTTCAGCGGTGTGGCGATGGTGATCGTGGCGACCCTGGCCGGCCTGGTCGCCGGCCCCGCGGTCATATGGGTGTTGCCACTGATCGCGCTCATCGGTTTCTGCTTCGCTGCCATGGCCCTCGTCATCACGGCCGTTTCGCCGTCCTACGACTTCTTCCTCTACTACTTCACCCTGGCGCTGACACCGATGCTGTTGGTCTCGGGGGTGTTCTTCCCCTTGGCAACGCTGCCCGACGTTGTCCAGGCACTGGCCCAGCTATTGCCGCTGGCCCACGCAGTCGCCCTGGTGCGCCCATTGATGACGGGCACCAGCCCCGATCTGGTGCTCGTTCATGTCTTGGTCGTGGCCGTTTATGGGGCGGCCGCGCTGGTCATCGCGACCCGCGTTCTGCGGCGGCGCTTGGCGGACTGAGGCGGCGGTGGCGCCCGGCGCCCGGCCCCGATTACGCGCCGGGCGTCGCGTTGCGGCGGGTGCCCGAACGCACGCGTTTACAACCTGTTCACTTGGTCGTCGGTGGGCGCTCGGTTACGCTCCACCCTGCCGACCGCGCAGCGGCCCCAACAACGCGGAATCGTCAGCTGCGAGCTCGATTGAGAGGAGGACGACCATGCAAAGCACGCTAATAACGCGACTCATCGGGGCGCTCACCATTGCGCTACCGTTGGTGGCGACGGCGGCGCAGGAGCGCCCGCCGTTCGAGCAGGCCGATGCCAACGGCGACGGCACCATCACCGTCGAGGAGGCCACCGATGCCGGTGTGCCCGAGGCCGAGGCCAAGCGCGAGGACATCGACAACGACGGCGAGCTGACCAAGGCCGACTGGAAGTTCGTCGACATGGAGGGTATGGAGGACAAGGATTCGGGCGATGGGGGTAATGGCGACGCCGAGGACGGCGGCTGAGCCCCGCGATCGCCCGTGGCCCGCGTCCGGGCGAGCCGGCGTCGTGGCGCGTCGGCCGGCTCGATGAGCGCACCCGGCCGTCTCGGCCGGGTGCTGCATGTCACTGGACCACGACGCGCCCGGTCATGCCGGCCTGCTTGTGGCCGGGGACATTGCAGAAGAATTCGACCGACCCGGACTCGGGTACGGTGAACGTCACCGCGGCGGTCTTGTCGCTCTGGATCGTGTCGGTCCGGGCGTCGCCCTCGAGGTGCAGGTTGTGGCTGAGGCTGCCCTGATTGACGAGCTCGATGCGCAGGCGCTCGCCCGCCTCGGCCTCGATCGTCGCCGGCTCGAAGGCGAACTCGCTCGCCTCGATCTGCACCGTGCGCACGTCCTCGGCCGCAGCAGGGCCCGCCATCGCCGCGGCCGCGACACCCAATACCAGTAAGGCCAGGCGGCCTGTTGTCGACGGTTTCATCGCGTCATTCCCCCTTGTTGCAGTCGTTGCGGCGCCGCTCAACAAACGGCCGCGGGCGAGGCCCGCGGCCGTCGGCTGCTAGCCGGCTCGAAGCCGTTACTGCTCGTTGCTGGTGAGCTGGTCCTGCTCGAACATGATGTGCATGAACGGCTGGTTCTTGCCGTTGGGCAACTCGAACTGCGTCGGCACGGGGTCGAATACCGGGCCCTTCCCGGGCACGCCCCGCACCGGCGGCATCATCAGGTGCGTGTGATGCTCTTGGTCGCTGATGTGGCGCTGGTCCGGTCCCAGCGGCAGATCGTCGCTGAAGGCCAGGTTATAGTCCTTGTCCCGGACCACCTCCGTGGTCATCAGGTGCATCACCCGGCCTTTGTCCACCTGCTCGCCGTTGATGTAGAGCTCACCCAGGCCCCACCAGGCGGCGAAGGTGTATTGCTTCGGCATCAGCGGCGTGCCCGTACCCGTGTCGCCGTGGAGGAAGCCCTCGGTAAAGACCCCGCCCTGGGTCTCATAGCCCGGGAACGGTGGCTGGACGACGTGGTCGAGCACGACCCGGTACTCGTTGCCTTGGGGGTCGGTGAACTCGGCCTCGAAGTCGGCCTGGTCGGGTGTCTGGCCCGGCTTGCCCTTTTGGTCGGCGCGCACGACGTCGCGCATCGAGCTCTCGAACTCACCCGAGATGATGCGCGCCTTGTTGGAGAACGGGTTGGGCTTGTTGAGCATGTAGCGCCCGTCCTCGGTGACGCTGCGCGCCTTCTCGGGCACGCCCACGAGGAACGGGTTCTTCTCGAGTGTATCGGGCGTCGCCGGCGGGCCCTTGGTCTGCTTGGCCGCCTCGAGCTTGGGCTGGAACAGCATCTTGGGATTGTCGGGCGTGCCGAAGGTCTCCGCTTCGAGCTCGCGCGGACCCGGCAGCACCCAGTAGACGACATTGCCCTCGTCCTGGCTCACCTCCACGGTGCGGAAGGGATCCTCGCCCTTGCCCTCGACGCTGCCCGCTGCGGTCGCGACCGTGGGCGACGCCACGGCGAGGCTGGCGAGCAGCGAGAGGCCGAATGCGCTGCCACGATTGGCATTCCTGTTCAGTTGATTCATGGTTCGATCTCCCCATTCGGGTCGTTTTCCACCTGGCGCCCTCGCCACGCGAGCCGCGGCGCCTGCCCCATCGACAGTCGATGCGTCCTAGAGTTCGGCGACAGCCTTCAAGCACACTCGGGCGAAGCGCTATCGTCGACATGACTGGGCCGGTCGCGCGCACGGCCTTGGGGCCCATCAACGGTCGCCGTGCCGCTACCGAAGTGGAGGGGGCGCCATGACGCAGCACCGCGAGCTGGCCGATCGCTTGGCCCGTCACCTGCCGGCGGGAGAGGCCGGGCTTGCCGACACCCTGGCCGCCGAGGCGGCGGCCTGGGCCGGCGAGCGGGGGGGCGAGCGCGACGAGGGTGGCGACGCCGAGCGCTTCCGAGCGATCTTCGATGCCGTCTACGATCCGCTGTTCGTGGTCGATCCGGCGGCCAATCGCATCGTCGAGGCCAATCGAGCCGCTGGCGAGTTGCTCGGCTATGACCGCGAGGAGCTGCGCACGCTCTCGCCTACGGATATGCATCCGTTCGAGCAGGCGTATCTCGAGGCCTTCTTCGCCAAGGTGCGGCGACACGGGACGTGGCAGACCCGGGAGCTCTCTTGCCGGCGCCGCGGTGGCGACTTCCTCCCCGCCGAGATTACGGCGACGCGCATGACGCTCGACGGGCGCGAGTGCCTGGTCACCGTGGCGCGCGATTTGCGCGAACACCAGCTAGCGCTGCTCGGGATGGCCGTCAGCAAGGTGGCGCACGACTTGCGCAACGTCTTGCACTCGCTGCACCTGTTCTCGCGCACGCTATCGCGCTCGGACGATCCGACGGTGCATCGGGTGCTGCCGCGGCTGCACGGCACGGTGGATCGGGCGATTCGGCTTTGTGACGGTACCCTGGCGCAGGGTCGGGTCAAGGAGCCCACGCCGGAGCCCAGCGCGATCGATCTGGCGACATTGGCCGACGACGTTGCCGCGATCGCCGGTATCGGCAGCAATACCCCCTACGCCTGGCACAACGAGATCCCGGCGGGCCTCGAGCTCAACGCCGACATCAACCAACTATTCCGCGTGCTGCTCAATCTGTGCCGCAATGCCGTCCAGGCAATGGCGGCGGCGCGAACCGAAGGGAGTGTCCGTGTCGGCGCCAAGCCCGACGGCGATGGGGTACGCATCTGGGTCGCCGACGAGGGGCCGGGGATGCCGACTGGCCTCGGGACGCTGCTGGGGGAGCAGGAGCGTACGCCCTGGCGCAGCGGTACGGGGTTGGGCCTGTCGATCGCGTCCGAACTCGTCGCCGCCCACGGTGGACGGCTCGAGCTGGCCGAGTCGAACGCAGCGGGGTCGCGTTTCGAGCTCTGGATCCCAGCCCAGCAGCGTGGTGCAAGGGCCGCCGACGCCTAGCCCGATTCGGCTGGCCTCCGCCTTCTGTCAGACCAGGAGGCTGTCCGGATAAGTGCGCCGTAGGGGATTGCGGCTATGCGTGAAACCGGCGTGACCGCGAGGTCGGTGAGTGCATGGCCGGCTTGCTAATGGGGTAGCCAGTCGCTGTACTGGGGGCTCGTGAGCACATAGCGCACCATCTCCGAGGCGTTGCGTACGCCGAGCTTGTCGAGGACACGCGCTCGGTGTACTTCCACCGTGCGTGTGCTCATGTCGAGCTCGTAGCCGATGACCTTGTTGAGCTTACCCTCGAGGATGCCCTCCATGACTTGCCGCTCGCGCGGTGTGAGCCGATCCAGGCGCTCCTCGACGTCGGCCTGGGTGGCCTCGCGCGAGCGCCGCTGCTCATCCTCAGCGATCGCCTTTTGGACGCGATCGAGCAGGGCCTCGTCGTCGAGCGGTTTCTCGAGGAAGTCGAATGCCCCCTCGTTGAGCGCCTGCACCGCCATCGGCACATCGCCGTGGCCCGTGATGAAGATGATGGGCATGCGGATGCCGCGCTCGGCGAGCGCGCGCTGTAGATCCAGCCCGTTCATGCCGGGCAAACGCACGTCGAGGACAAGGCAGCCGCCGTCGTCGGCAGAGACCGTCTCCAGCAATTCGTCGGCCGAGGCGTAGCTCGCCGTCGTATAGCCCGCTGTCTCGATCAATAGCGTGGTGGCATCGCGCACGTCGGGGTCGTCGTCGACGATGAAGACTCGCTTGTCGCTCATGCTGCCTTCCGTTTGACTGCGTCCAAGGGCAAGCGGACCGTGAATACGGCCCCGCCGGTGTCGCCATTGCGCGCCTCGGCGGTGCCCTCGTGGGATTCCACGAGTGATCGCACGATCGAGAGACCCAGGCCGGTGCCGTTGGCCCGTTGGGTGACCAGCGGCTCGAACAACTCCTGGTGATCGCTATCGGGCAGGCCAGGCCCGTTGTCCTCGACCGCCACCTCGGCCCACATGTCCTCGCTGAGCGCCCGGGTCTTTACGCACACTTCGCCGGGGCCGTGTGCGGCGGCGTCGCCGATCGCCTCGAGCGCATTCTGGAGCAGGTTGACCACGACCTGGCGAATCGCGACGGCGTCGACTCGTACCAGCAACGGCTGCGATGTGCGGTCGGTGACGAGCTGGACGCGCTCGCGTCGGAATTCCGGCGCGGCGAGGTCGACCGCCTCGCATACGAGCTCGTTGAGATCGACCTGCTGGCGCTCCTCGTCGCCACTGCGCAGGAACGTGCGCACGCGCCGGACGATGGCCGCGGCCCGCTCGTTGCCGGTCACCACCCGCTCCAGCGCGCCGGCGACCTCTTCCGGCGAGCGACCGTCGCGCAGCATGCGCTGCGCCGCGTGGGCGTAGCTGTTGACCGCGGACAGCGGCTGGTTGATCTCGTGGGCGATCCCGGCGGCCATCGAGCTCATGGCATCGAGGCGCCCCGCCCGCGCCAGTGCGCTCAAGTTCTCGCGTGCGCGCTCGTCGGCGGCATCGCGCTCGCTGCGGGCGCTCGCAAGCACCAGTCCCGTGACCCCGAGCATGGCCAGATGCGCGTGCAGCGAGAGCATGTCCGCGAGCAGGCTCACCTGGGCGAACGGTCCCGTGCCCAGGCCCGTGCAGACCAGTGCGACAACCGCGATCGCGGCCACGGCCGTGCACGTGACGGCAGCGCCGAAGCGCAACGCCACGGCCAGGATGAGCGGGAAAACTGCATACGAGGCGGCGAGCGCCGCGGGTGGACTGAGCGCGCCCGCATAAACGCCGTAGACGCATACGGCACCCAGGCCGATCCACAGGGCCGCCTCGGCGTCCCGGGGCGCGGGCGTCTGCGGCATGCGCACCGAGATCAAAGGCGGCGCCAAGAGCACCATCCCCATGGCGTCGGCGATCCAGCAAAGACCGAACGTGTGCGGGAATGCCGGCGACAGGCCCGTGATCACGAGCGTGCCGCCGGCCGCACTGAGCACGGCGGTCAGGCCCAGGCCCACGCCGAGCAGAGTCAACGCATCGCGTACCCGGGCGAGCTGGGCGTCGAAGTGCAAGCGCCGTAGGACGCGGGCGCTGACGATGCCGGCCACGCCCGTGAGCAACCCCATCATGACGGCGACGGGCCACGGGTTGCCCAGCTCCGCGTGGGCCCAGGCGGCCCCGAGGGCGATGCCCGCCGCGGTCGGCGAGCCCCAGCGGTAGGTCAAGGCCAGGGCGACACCGGCGGCCGGCCATATCAGCGGCACCGGCGGCTCGGGGGCGCGGAACTGCTGGGCCCAGATGCCGATGCCGGCCATCAGGGCGAACGCGACCAACGGCGCGAGCACCCACGCCGCGCCACGCTGGAGGTTGGCTTGTTGTGCCCGCGTCATGGTGTCTATCGCGTCCCCGTCGTGGCTCGCTCACCGCGAGGCGTGCACTCGAGTGCCTTGCGACGGCCCATGAGCTCGCGCCCTGTGGGCTGTATATCACGGCCGTTTGCAGTGTCGCCACGCTACCGCCGCCCGGCTATCCGGGGTTGTACGGACATGGCGGCAGGCGTTCGCCCTCGATGCATACGTAGAACAACGGATTGGGTGTCCTGTGGCGAGGGGGCAAACTAGCGCTCGTTGGTCGGCCGGCCGGGCGGGCTCGGCCCGAGGCGCGACGGAGGACGAGAGCACGCGATGGCAGTCGAGACCCATGTCCGGGGCATTTCCGGGGAGGCAACGACAAGCCGTGGCCACCTCGAGCGCCACGCCCATTGGCTCCTGCGGGCGGCCATTGCCCTCGTTTTCCTGTACCACGGCTGCTACAAGTTCATTGGGTCCGGGATCGTCGCGTTCGCGCTCGAGCTCGGCTTACCGCCCACCGTTGCCGCGCTCGTCGCCGGGATCGAGATCCTGGCGGGTACGGCGGTGGTGGTAGGAGCGCTTGTCGGCGGTGCCTTCGGCGATTTCGTCAGCCGCCTTGCCGGCATCGCCGTCGTGCCGGTCATGATCGGCGCGATTGCCATGGTCCATTGGGGCCAATGGCATTTCGCCGCCACCAACAGCCATCCCATGGGAGGGATGGAGTTCCCGGTCGTTCTCCTGTTGCTCGGGGGCTACTTCGCCGCGCGTGGGAATCAGGCCTGACGATCGACCCTTTCTGCCATGGGGGCGCGCCTGGCTCACTGCTTTCCAGCCAAACATGGGAGACCACACATGGCTCATATCGAGGCACTCGCCGCTGACCAGCTGTCGGCGGAAGCCAAGCAAATCCTCGACGAGATCGAGCAAGGCATGGGCAAGGTGCCCGCGCTGTTCCGTACCTACGCCCATCATCCGCCGCTGCTTCGCGCGAATTGGAACAAGCTCAAGGCCACGATGATGGAGGGCGATCTGCCGCGCAAGCTCAAGGAGACCATCGCCCTGCTGGTGAGCCAGGACAACGGCTGCGCCTACTGCGTCCAGGCCCACTCGGGCGCGCTCAAGGCGTTGGGTGTCGACGACGATACCTTGGCGAAGATCCGCGAGGGCCAGCTCGCCGAGGTCGGCTTCGACGACAAGGCACGCCAGCTGGTGGCCTTGATGCGCAAGGCGAATGCGCAGCCGCACGACGTGACCGCTGCGGAGTTCTCCGCGGCGCGGTCGGCGGGAGCGACCGAAGCGGAGCTCGTCGAGGCCTACGGCGTCATGGAGACCTTCACTGCATTCAACCGCTTCCTGGACTCGGTGGGCGTCGCGCCCGAGTGAGTCGCGCGGCCGCGGTCCGGCGCCTCGCCGGCCGCGGTGTGATCCGGCGACGTGTGGGTGGTGCGGCGACGCGTCCGCACTACCGCTGCAGCCGGGCCGCGCCCGGTGCGACCGGGCGTAGGCGATGTATCCGAAGGAGGGCCAGGCGCCATGCCGGAGACGGGCATGCTCGCGATCGCTGCGCTGTATGCCGCGGTCGCCCCACTGTGGGCACTGGTATCGCTCTGGAGCTGGGTCCATGCCCGCCTCTGGGCGTTCACGCCGCGATGGCACCAATGGGCGGTGCCCATTTTTCGGACGCTATTCCTTCTCACCCTGCCGCTGGAGGCATGGCTCGCCCAGCGCCCCTTCACACCGACGCTGTTCGTGCTCGCGACGTCGGCTACGCTTTTCTGGCTGGCCTGGCGTGCCCACTACCTTTGGCGGGCACCCCGCCCGCTGCCCGCGCTCGACTCGCTGCGCTATAACCTGGTGTACCTGGTGAATCTAGCGTCGTTCGGTCTTGCCTGCCACAGCTTCGTCTGCGTCGTGGTCGCGCTCACCATGGGCTCGGCGTTTCTCATGGTCCGCGAGCACTGGTCCCGCCGTATAGACGTCGCCGCCGGCTGAGGTGTGCGCCGCGTGCTGCCGAGCCCGCGCGCGATATTAGTCAGCGAGCGCCGCGTAACGGTCGTTGAGGCGCCAATCGAACGGCGTGAAAACGACGTCGATGTCCTCGCGCGCCAGGAGGTCGCTGCGCTCGTCGTCGAGGCGGGCACGCACGAACGCGAGCGCGTCATCGACCGAGCCGCCGAAATCGCTCGTATACCAGCGAAATACGCGTGGCAGTCGGACATGGCCGCCATCCGGTGTGGGCCCGACCGTGGCATCCAGGTGCTCGCGGGCGGCTTGCTCGAGGGTGGCATTGGGATCGTCGAGTGGTACGGCGCGTAGCCGGGGCGAGGACGCCGCGCCCATGTAGAGTGCGAAGTGAACGCGTGGATCCGGCTGGGTCAGGCGCCAATCGATGCGCGGATCACCGCGCGCGAACGCCGGCTTGACGCCCATGTACTTGCGGGCATTGCCGCGCAAGATGCCGTGCTCGATCGCGTCAAGGGTCATCTCGTGACCGGCCACGCAGTAGTGCGGGCCCGTGAAGAAGTCGTCGCGCTCGCGCACCGAAGTGGCGATCGATCCCGCCAGGATGATGTGCACGGCGAGGGCGTTGTAGGTGTTGATCCAGAACGCCTTGGCGGTATCCGGGTCGCTCAGCTCGAGCGGATCGATGCCCGCGAGCGCGGCCGCTGCGGCGCGCAGCGACTGGTGTTCATCGGACACCGCGGCGGCGCCGTAGTCGAAGCGATGACGACGGCGGTCGTAGTGGCGCTGTGTCATGCGCGCGATGGCTTGGGCCATGTCCTCGGCCGCCTCGGCGGCGGCGATCGGGGTTTCGCGTGCGCGATTGAGTAGCTCGCCCGTGGCCATAGTCCGTCCTCCGTCGTCGTCGCTGGGGCTAGCGCTCAGCCCGCGGCGAGCGGCCTCGATCGAGGCGGTGCCTCGAGCCCGCCTCGGGCCGGGATGGCATCAGCGGTCACCGCCGGCGAGAACAGGAACCCCTGGAACTCGTCGCAGCCCATCGCGGCCAGGGCCTGTGCTTGGCCTTCGCGCTCCACGCCCTCGGCGGTGACCGCTAGCGACAGGCTGTGGGCCAAGTCGATGATCGCGCGCGTGATGCGCTCACCCTCGCCCGTGTCCAGCTGCGCCACGAAAGAGCGGTCGATCTTGAGGCGGTCGACCGGAAGCCGGCCCAGGTAGCCCAGCGACGAGTAGCCCGTGCCGAAGTCGTCGAGCGCGAGACCCACCCCGCGGCCGCGCAGCTGCGCGATCTGGCGCATGGCGCCGTCGAGATCGGCGAGCAATGACCCCTCGGTGATCTCGAGCTCCAGGCACGCGGGGGCGACCCCATGGCGCGTCAATGCCGCCACGACGTCGTCCTCGAGCGTCGCGGCGGCCAGCTGCTCGGCGTCGACGTTGACCGAGACAGTGAGATCAGCGCCGGCGCGTTGCCATGCGGCGACGGCCGCGACCGAGCGCTCCAGCATGTGGCGACCCAGAGCGACCATGCGGCCGCTGCTCTCGGCCAAGGGGATGAAGGTCGCGGGACCAACGGCGCCGCGCTGCGGATGGTTCCAGCGGGCCAACGCCTCCGCGCTGCGGTCGGTGCGCGTGCGTGCATCGACCCGCGGCTGATAGTGCGCCTCGATGCGCCCGTGATCGATCGCCTGTTCCAGCGCCAGGGCCAAGGCCGCCGTGTCGTGGAGATGGGCGCTGGTCTCGCTCGCCTCGACCCGCGCCGACCCGCTTCGCCCGCGCGCCGAGAGCAAGGCGGCTTCGGCCGCGTGGAACAGGTCCACCGAGGTCTCGTCGCCTTGTGCGTGCGCTATGCCCATCGAGCAGGTCGGCTGCAGGCCGTGCCCGCCGCATTCGATGGGTGCGTGCAGCGTCGACCAGAGTCTGTCCATGTGGCGCGCGAGCGCCTCCGGGGCATCGGCGGCGGCGAAGGCGAACCAGCTGGCGCCGACGGTGGCGACGGCGCTGTCGGCGGGGGCCACCTCGCGCAGGCGTTCGATCATCGCTCGGCGCACCGCGTCGACGGTCTCGGGCCCAAGGGCCATCTCCCAGCGACCCAACTCGTGCACCTCGATGAGCGCCAGGCCGATGCAGCCGGGCTGAACGGAGCGGCGCAAGAGATAGTCCAGCTCGGCGTCGAGGCCATAGCGATTGAGCGCGCCTGTGGAGGCGTCGCGGCGTGCGCGCAGCGACAGATGCGCGTTGGTCTCGCGCAGCGTCTGCAGGGCCTCGCCAACCAGATTGCCCACCTCGTCCTGCTGGACCTCGCCCGGCGGGCCCAACTCCCCGCCCCTGCGGTAGCGCCGCAGCATGCGCGTGAGCTCGCGCACGGGCTCGAGCAGGCACCGCACCGTGGCCCAGAACGCCGCCAAGCCGGCGAGCGCGGCCAGCACGGCGAGCCCGATCCTTGGCGCCGGCGAAGCGGGCACGAGCGCCACGGTCGCCCCGATCGGGATACCGACGCACACACCCGCGGAGACGGTTAGCTGGAGCGCGCGCGAGTGGCGCAGCAGCGGTAGTCGCCCCAGCGCGCGCGCCAGAGCGCAGGCGCGCTCACCCCGGACCGAACCGGCGGAATCGGCGTTGCCCATGGTCGCGGCGCCCGGTTCACAGATATCGCGAGTGTCGCATCCCCACGGCCGCCAACGCGGTACGGGGTAACCCTTACGTACAAGTGCGAATTTCGGTCCGCCCGGGCTGGATGGAGACTGGCCAGCGTCACGAAACGACGACCATTCGGTTAGCGGGAGTGGACAGATGGCGACAGCAGCACAGGCGATCCCCGCGGGCAATCCGTTCGCCCTGCCGGATCCGCCGGTCAAGCGCGAGCGCTTCGAGGCGGACACCACGGACAGGGTCGACTCCGCGGCGAAACGGACCGAGTCGAGCACCGCGCGTGCCGATGACAGCGCCACCGATCGAGCCCTCGTCGAACGGGCGCAAGCGGGCGATCAGCGGGCGTTCAGTCAGCTGGTCGCGCGCTATCAGCACCGCATCGCGACCGTGATCGGTCAGTACCTGCGCGACCCGAGCGAGATCGAGGACGTCGCCCAGGATGCCTTCCTCAAGGCCTATCGGGCGCTCGCGCGCTTTCGGGGCGACAGCTCGTTTTACACCTGGCTCTATCGTATCGCGGTGAACACGGCGAAAAATCACCTGGATGCGCTCAGCCGCCGCGCGACCAATCACGGTGTCGAGGCCGACGAGGCCGAGCGCTATGACGACGGCGCGCTGCTGCGCCATGGCGATACCCCGGAGCGCGAACTGCGCCGCGATGAGGTGCAACGCATCCTCGATCGAACGCTCGCCGAGCTGCCGCAGCACTTGCGCGACGCCGTCATGCTGCGCGAGATGCAGGGGTTGTCCTACGACGCCATTGCAAACCTGATGGGCTGCCCGGTCGGGACGGTGCGCTCGCGCATTGCGCGCGGCCGCGGCCTGATCGATGATGCGATCGGCCCGCTGCTGGAGTCGGCGGGTGCGGACGAGCGGGTCGCGGCGCGCTCGTGAGCCGACTCGGGCGAGTGGGGACGCCAAGCAAGCAATCGAATAGCAAAGGGGGAAGTGATGGCATGGTTGAAAGCGGGCGCCGTAGGCGCGCTCGGCAGTCTGATCATCTTCATCGTGATGTTTCTGGGCATCCAGGTCACGGGCGCGGCACCGTTCAATCTGCCGCCGTCGGCGGCGTTTCTGAAAGCGCTGGGTGTGCCGCCGCAGCCACTGGCGGTGATCGCCCACTTCGTCTACGGCATCGCCTGGGCGGTGATCCTGTACGCGCTGTTCGAGTCGCGCACCGATCTCTGGCGCGGGCTCGGTATGGCGGTGATCGTTCAGTGGCTCGTTCTGATGCAGCTGGTGTACTCGCCCATCATCGGTTGGGGTGTTTTCGGGGCAAACGCCGGTGCGCTCGCACCCGACGCACCGCTGGCGTTGAACTCGATGCCCAAATATCTCGTGATGACGCTGGTCCTCCACATCGTCTACGGCGCGCTCAACGGCTGGCTCATCCCGCGCTGGGTCGGTCACGGCCGCGGCGCCTGACAGCCGCGCGGGCGCTTGACGGGCGACTCGGTTCGTCCCGGCACGACACAGAGGGGCGAGATGACGCATACGCTGGGCGATTACGATTGGTTGCTGGTGGCGGCCTCTTTCGGCGTCGCATTACTGGGTGCGCTGGTCGGGCTTTTCACGAGCCAGTATGCACGCGATTGGCAGGGCAACGTGCGCGCACTCTGGGTGGCACTGACCGCCGTCATCCTGTCCGGCTGCATGATGTGGGCGACCCACTTCACCGGGTTGCTCGCCTACGACCCGGGCGTTGGCATGACCTTCGATGTGGCCATGACGTGGCTGTCGTTCGTCATGCCCACGATCTTCGCGGGTGTCGCCGTACTCGTGGTCACCCGCCACCCCGAATCCGTGGTCGTCATGCTGGTGGGCGCCGCCACCATGACCATGGGGATCGTGGCGCTGCACTATGGCGGTATCGCCGCGCTGCGCGTTCCTGCGGAGATCGTCCACCAACCCACTTGGGTGGTGGTATCGGTGATCATCGCCTTCGTCTTGTCGACCGCGGCCCTGGTCACGATCACCACGCTGACGGGGTGGCTTCGGTTCCTGTCGGCGCCGGTGATGGCGCTTGCCGTGTGTGCCATGCATTACACCGGCATGGCCGCGATGGAGCCGGGGGCGACGCAACAGGGCGTCGAGTTCTTCGACGGTGCGATCACGGCGTCGATGCTGGCCAACTGGGTGGCCGGGGCGGCGGTCGGCGTCATGCTCATCGGCGGTGTCCTGGGCGCGGCCGGATATCTGTTGGATGAGGGCAGCCAGAGCCAGGCGTCGTCGCCGTCGTGAGTATTTGCCGTGGAGCCCGGTTCGCCCCGCGCCCGGGCTCCTCGCGGGGCGCTAGCGGCCCTGCTGCTCCGGCGCCGTCGCCAGCAGCGAGGCCAAGCGCGCGATGTGGGCAGGACCGACCTCGCAGCAGCCGCCGATGATGCGCACGCCTTGCGCCAGCCAGGGTTCGACCGCGCCCGCATAGCGTGCCGGGTCGAGATCCTCGCGTTTGTCCGGCAGATTGGCGCCGTCGGCGACGTCGAAGCCCGCCGGGATCGCGGTGAAGCCGTTGGCGTAGGCGCCGAAGGGCCGCGCGGCGTGCGCCGCCAGCTCGGGCAGGGCCACGTCGATCGACTCGGGTAGCGAGCAATTGAGCAGGACCGCCTCGACCCCGAGCCCGTCGATCGCGGCGACCGCATCGGCGATGGACTCGCCGCTGCGCAGCCGCCCCGTGGCGTCGTCGGCGATGGTCCAGCTAACCCAGAGCGGGCGATCGACAGCGCGCGCGGCGCGAGCCGCGGCCACCGCCTCGCTGGCCGTCGACAGCGTCTCGGCGAGCAAGCAATCGACATGCGGGGCGAGGCGATCCGCCTGTTCGCGGTAGAGCGGCTCGAGCTCGCTGACCGGGGGCACGCGTTCGGGCTGATAGCTGCCGAACAGCGGCGGCAGGCAGCCCGCGATCGCGACGTGGTCGCGGCCCGATTGCTGCCGGGCGCGCTGCGCGAGGGCCGTGGCGCGGTCGGTATAGCGCGCCCACGCCTCGCCGAGACGCCGCCGCGTGGTCGTATAGGTGTGCGTGGTGATGACGTCCGCGCCCGCGTCGATGAAATCGCGGTGGACACCGACGACGGTCTCGGGCGCGTCCATCAACGCTTGTCCGCCCCAGAGGCCGGGGCGGTCATCCTGCCAGCGCCTGCCGAGCTCCTGGCCGTTGCCGCCGTCCAGGAGCAGGCGCTCGCCCGCATGCAGTCGCTCGGTCGTTCGGGACAAGTTGGGCTCCGATGGGGCGAAGGGGGCGGATCGACACCAGGCGCTGGCGGGCGATGCCACCATATGCGATGTGCGCGCGGGTGGGTCGTACCCAAGAGCGGGGAGGAAATGGTGGGCGGTGCTGGGATCGAACCAGCGACCTCTGCCGTGTGAAGGCAGCGCTCTCCCGCTGAGCTAACCGCCCAGAGCGTTGCAATGCTACGTCGATGCCCGGTGCGATTCAAGCGGAGCCGTCGCCGCCGACCCGGCTGGTCGGGCGTGCTACGCTCTGATCGAGGACGGCGCGGGGCGCGCCGATGCCACCCGGTCAGGCGACGACGACGAGGCCATCATGATCACGATACTCAAGACGATCCACGTTCTCGCGGCGCTGCTGTCGATCCTGGGATTCTTGCTCCGCGGCTACTGGGCCTGGCGCCGCTCGCCCATGCTGGCCAAGAAACCGGTCAAGATCCTGCCGCACGTCATCGACACCGTGCTGCTGCTCTCCGCGATCGGTTTGTTGTTCGCCTATGGCGGGGCTTGGGTATCGGCGGCGACCGGCTGGATCGTCGCAAAGGTGGTGTTGCTGGTGGTGTATATCGGCTTGGGCTTCGTCGCGCTCAAGCCGTGGTACGGCGCTGGGGTGCGAGTGCCCGCGTTCATCGGCGCGGTGGCCGTGTTCGTCTGGATCGTCGCGATCGCCCGGGCGCACGCGTTCGTGCCCTTCGCGGGGTAGCCGTAACCCCGGGATTGCATCGAGGTGGGCGACCGGCGGGTCAACGGGCGAGACGAGGGTGATGCCGGATGAGCGTCGGCTTGTTCCAACATGACGACTGCCGCCACCACGACATGGGCGCCGGCCACCCCGAGCGCCCGGCGCGGCTGAGTGCGGTCGCGGACGCGCTCGTGGCGGATGGACTCGACGAGTGGCTCGACCACCGATCGGCCCCGCGCGCGGAGCGCGAGGCCTTGGTGCGCGCGCATCCCAGCGATTACGTCGACGATCTGTTCGCCCGGGCACCGTCGAGCGCCACGCTGGCCCTCGATGGCGATACCTTGATGATGCCGCAGACGCTTCCGGCCGCTTTGCGAGCGGCCGGTGCCGGACCCGAGGCGGTCGACGCCGTGTGCGCGGGCCGCCTCGACAGCGCGTTCTGCAGCGTCCGCCCCCCGGGCCATCACGCCGAGCGCCGGCGGGCGATGGGATTTTGCTTCTTCAACAACGTCGCGGCGACCGCGCTATACGCCCTGCACAGCCAGCCCATCGAGCGGGTCGCGATCTGCGACTTCGACGTCCACCACGGCAACGGTACCGAGGACATCGTCGAGGGCGATTCCAGGGTGTTGTTCTGCTCGACCTTTCAGCATCCGTTGTTCCCCGGCTTCTTCGGCCGCGACGTGCCGGGTCAGCGGGTGAATTGCCCGTTGGAGCCGGGCACGGGCGGCGACGGTTTTCGTGACGCGGTGGCGCGTCAGTGGCTACCGGCGCTGGAGGCGTTCCAGCCGGAGCTCGTGCTGGTCTCGGCCGGCTTCGACGCCCATGGGGCCGATCCCGTCGGTGGCCTGCGCCTGACCGAGGACGATTTCCACTGGGTGACCGAGCGCCTCGGTGAGGTCGCCGATCGCTTCGCCGGGGGCCGCATCGTGGCGTTGCTCGAGGGGGGTTATGATCTGGACGCCCTGGGCAGCAGCGCGGCCGCCCACGTACGCGCGCTGCTGGGCCAGCCGGCGCAATAGGGCCTGTTGACAGGACCTAGCCCACCGGCGCTCGGCCGGAGGCGCGCAGCGCCTGCGCCATCTCGCCCACCAGCGTGGGCCCGCGGTAGATCAACCCGGTATAGACCTGGACCAGTGCTGCACCCGCCTCGCTCTTGGCGTGCGCGTCGGCGCCGCTCAGGATCCCGCCGACACCGACGAGGGGGGCTCGGCCGTCCAAGGCCCGCGCGAGCTGGCGCAGCACCGTGGTCGAGCGCTCGGCCAGGGGCGCCCCGGATAGACCGCCTTGCTCGTTGCCGTGGCGGCAGTCGGCCACGCGCGTGTGATCGTCGGTCGTGTTGGTTGCGACGATACCGTCGAAGCCGTTGGCGACGACGCCCTCGGCGATGCGCGCGAGATCGTCGCCGTCGTTGTCCGGTGCGATCTTGAGCAGCATGGGGACGTGGCGTGTGGTGCCCGCTTGCAGCCGGGCGCGTACTTGGGCCAGGCCGTCGAGTAGCCGCTCGAACGCCTCGCCCGACTGCAGTCCCCGCAGGCCAGGGGTGTTGGGTGACGATACGTTGACTGTGACGTAGTCGGCCACGCCGTGCAGCGCCTCGAGACAGACGCGATAGTCGGTCAGGGCGTCGTCGATGGGTGTGTCGCGGTTCTTGCCGATGTTGGCCCCCACGATCCCGGTGAAGCGACGTTGCTCGAGCCGCTGGGCGGCGTGGGCGACGCCCTTGTTGTTGAAGCCCATGCGGTTGATCAGGGCTCGGCGCTGGGGGATGCGGAATAGGCGTGGGCGCGGATTGCCCGGCTGCGGCCGCGGCGTCACGGTGCCGATCTCGATCGAGCCGAAGCCGAGCGCGCCCAGCCCGTCGATGTGGTCGGCGTTTTTGTCCAGGCCGGCCGCTAGACCCACGGGGTTGGGGAATCGTAGCCCGAAGACATGGCGTGGGTCGGGTGCGATCCCCGCATCGCGAACTGACGCCAGCCGGGCCGCCGCATCGAGGCCGTGCAACGCGAGCCCGTGAGCCCACTCGGGCGGCAGCGTCCAAAGCGCGCGCTGGGAGAGGCCGCTCAGCAAGGCGGGATCGCGACCATGCGCGTCATGACCACGACGGGCGAAGGGCCTCGATCAGGCCGTTGAGATCGCGCACGTGCAGGTCGGATTCGGCTTCGACCGCGCTATATGGTGTCGCCCCGCTGCCGGGTTGGCCGTGGCGGCGCTCGATGCGGGCGGTGGAGAAGCCGAAGTCGTGGGCACTGGCGAGGTCGTGGTAGCCGCTCTGGGCACAGTGCAGCACGTGCTCGGCGCTGGTGGCGAGCTTGTCGAGGCTATAGCCCCAGACCGCCTGATCGGGCTTGTTCACCCCCACCTCGTCGCAAGTCACCTGGTCCCAAAAGGGATGACCCAGGGTCTCGCTCATGCGCGCCAGGGCCCAGCTATCGGCGTTGGTCACCGCCACGATCCGGTAGTGGTTGCGCAATGTGCGCAGCCCCGACACCGCATCGGCGAACGCGGGCCAGTCGCGGATCGAGTCGCGGAAGTCGAGCAGGGCCGACTCGTCCGCGTCGACCTCCCATTGGGTCGCCAAACGATCGAGAATGTAGCCGAGCATCGAGGTGAACGGCATGCTCGGGTACTCGTGCTGCAGGCCCAGCTCGGCCTCGGCGAAATCGGAGAGGATGCGCTCGTTATCGATCCGCCGCCCGTGTTGGCGCAGCCAGGGCTGGCACCATTCAAGGATGCCGGTCTCGAAGTCGATGAGTGTGCCGACCACGTCGAACGTCAGATACTGGATGCGATCCAGCTTCATTGAGGGAGTCACCTCGCTCCGGTGGGTGTTTTCGTACCACGGGCGCGGTCTGCGCACAATCGTCGGCGCGGGCGGCCCACGCTATACTGGCAGCCTCCGGCCAGGATCAAGCCATGCAGCTGCGTCCCGATCAACTCGCGCGCCATCTCCAGGGTGCACTCGCGCCCATCTACGTGGTCACCGGCGATGAGCCGCTCCAGCATGCCGAGGCGGCCGATCGGGTGCGCGCTACGGCGCGCGAGCGCGACTTCGGCGAGCGCGAGGTGCTCGAGGCGGGCTCGGATTTCGACTGGAGCCGGCTGACCGAGGCCGCCGAGAGCCTGTCGCTTTTCGCCGAGCAGCGCTTGATCGATCTGCGTCTGCCCACCGGCAAGCCGGGCAAGGACGGCGGTGCGGCGCTCAAGGCCTGGGCGCAGCGGCCGCCGGCCGATACCTTGCTCCTGGTGACCATGCCCAAGATCGATGCACAGCAGCGCAAGGGCGGCTGGTTCAAGGCACTCGACGATGCCGGCGTGGTGATTCCGGTCTGGCCCATCGAGGCGAGCCGATTGCCTCAGTGGCTGCGAGATCGAATGCGCAGCCGCGGCCTCGAGCCCACCGACGACGCCGTCGACCTGCTGGCTGCCCGGGTCGAGGGCAACCTCCTCGCTGCGGCCCAAGAGATCGACAAGCTCGCGCTCGTCGGCGGTGGCGCCCGGGTGGATGCCGAGCGCGTGGCCGCTGCCGTGGCCGACTCGGCGCGCTGGTCCATCTTTGACCTGGGCGACGCCGTGCTCGATGGGCGCCCCGAGCGCGTCGCGCGCATCATCGGCGGCTTGCGCGGCGAGGGCACCCAGGCGCCGGTCGCCGTGTGGGCCCTGCAGCGCGAGCTCGCCCAAATGGCGGCGATCTCGAGCCGGCGTGCCGACGGCGAGCGCCTGGCCACCGCCATGCAGTCAGTCGGTGTCTGGCAGCGGCGTCAGGCGCGCGTGCGGGGCGCCGCCGATCGCTTCAGCCCAACGGAGTGGCAGTGCTTGCTGGCGGGTTGTGCGCGCCTGGAGCGCCTCGCGAAGGGCGCCGGCAGGGGCAGTTTCTGGGACGAGCTGGTAGAATTGGCGCTGACTGCGGCGGGGGCGAGCGCGCCCGGGCTGATCCCGCGCCGCAGCGTCGAGGTGGAACGCTGACGAGGGGATTTATGCCCGCCGCCGAGGACGTCGTCACCGGCTCGATTGACGACTACATCGAAGGGGTTTGCGCCGCCGCCCGCGCCGCATCGCGCGAAATGGCGCGCAGCGGCAGCGCGGCCCGCAATGCCGCGCTCGAGCACACGGCGGCGGCCCTGGATCGCCATCGCGCCCATCTGCAGCAGGTCAATGAGGTTGACCTGGCCGACGGCCGCGCGGCCGGCCTGGCGGCATCGGTGCTCGATCGCTTGGCGCTGACCGACGCCCGCATCGACGCCATGATCGACGGGCTGCGCGAGGTCGCCGCCCTGGCCGATCCCGTGGGCGCGATCGACTCGCTGGCGCCGCGGCCGTCGGGGATCCGCGTGGGCCAGATGCGCGTGCCACTGGGGGTCATCGGCATCATCTTCGAGTCGCGGCCCAACGTCACCGCCGATGCCGCCGCGCTGTGTATCAAGTCGGGTAATGCCAGCATCTTGCGCGGTGGCAGCGAGGCCCATCGATCCAATCGCGCCATCGGTGCCTGCGTCGCCGAGGGCCTCGAGGCCGCCGGCCTGCCCGGCGATGCCGTCCAGGTGGTGGCGACCACCGACCGCGCCGCCGTGGGCGCGCTGCTCGGCGCCGACGACAGCATCGATGTCGTCATCCCGCGCGGGGGCAAGTCCTTGATCGAGCGCGTCGCGCGCGAGTCGCGCATCCCCGTGATCAAGCACCTCGACGGGGTCTGCCACGTCTACATCGACGCCGATGCCGATCCGGAAAAGGCGAGCGCCATTGCCGTCAACGCCAAGACCCAGCGCTATGGCGTGTGCAATGCCATGGAGACGCTGCTCGTCGACCGGGTGGTCGCCGCTGAGCGCCTGCCGCCGATCGCGGCCGCGCTGGCCGAGCACGGCGTCGAGCTACGCGGCTGCCCGGAGAGCCGCCGGATCGTTGCCATGGGCGAGGCCACCGACGACGACTGGTCGAGCGAGTACCTCGGTCCGGAGCTCGCCGTGCGTGTCGTCGATGGCCTCGACGCGGCGATCGAGCACATCGAGGGCTTTGGGTCGCAGCACACCGACGCCATCGTCACCGAGCACTGGAGTCGGGCGCAGCGCTTTTTGCGCGAGGTCGACTCCGCTTCGGTGATGGTCAATGCCTCGACGCGCTTCGCCGATGGCCACGAGTACGGCCTGGGCGCGGAGATCGGCATCAGCACCGATCGTCTCCACGCGCGCGGTCCCGTGGGTCTCGAGGGCCTGACCACGCGCAAGTTCGTCGTCCTGGGCGAGGGCCAGATCCGACAGTGAGCGCAGCGGCTTGAGCCAAGCCATCGGTATCCTCGGCGGGACCTTCGACCCGATCCACTTCGGTCACCTGCGCCCCGCCGTCGAGGTGCGCCAGGCACTGGGCCTCGACCACGTCCGGGTGACGCCCGCGCGTCTGTCGCCGCTGCGTGGCGCCCCCGAGACCGCCCCCGGCCACCGCCTCGCCATGGTGCAGGCCGCGCTCGCCGAGACCGGCGCGACCGATCTGGTCGCTGATGGCCGCGAGCTCGAGCGCGCCGGTCCGTCGTATACCGCCGATACCCTGGCCGAGCTGCGCGCGGACTGGCCCGATGCGCGCCTGCACTGGATCGTGGGTGCCGATGCCTTCGCCGCCTTCGATCGATGGCACCGCTGGCCCGAGATCATCGCCCTGGCCCACGTCGTCGTGACCCACCGACCGGGTAGCCCGATGACCGTTCCGGGCGAGCTCGAGGCGCGCGTCACCCACGACCCCGCCGACCTGTCGGTTGTCGCGGCGGGACATGTACTGGTGCAGCCGGTTACGCAGCTCGACATCAGCGCGACCGCGGTGCGCCGCGCAGCGGCCGCCGGGCGCGACCTGCGCTATTGGGTACCCGAAGCCGTACGGCGCTACATCGCCGACCATGACCTCTACCAACGGAGCGAGACGAGCCCCGATGCAGACCGAAGCGCTGGCTGAGTTGGCCGAAGCGGCCCTGGACGAGTTGCGCGGCGTCGATGTGCGCCGCCTCGACGTCCGGGAGATGACCTCGATCACCGATCTCATCGTGATCGCGAGCGGGACCTCACAACGCCATGTGCGCTCAATGGCGGATCGCGTGGTCGAGCGCGCCAAGGGCGAGGGCGTGCAGCCGTTGGGGGTCGAGGGTGAGCAGGGCGGTGACTGGCTTCTCATCGACCTCGGTGATCTGATCGTCCACGTGATGAGCCGCGACAAGCGCGCTTTCTACAATCTGGAGAAGCTCTGGACGGTGGAGCCCGGTGGCTCGGCCGCGGGCTCCAGCGCGTGACGACTGTATGCCATACCCGATGCTCTCCGGCGCGCTGAGCGGCTGAGGCATGCGCTTCCACCTGTGCGCCGTCGGCCGCAAGATGCCCGCCTGGGTCGATGCCGGCTTCCAAGATTACGCCCGGCGCATGCCGGGGGGGAGCCGCCTCGATCTCCATGCCGTCGCTGGCGCCAGGAACGCGGGCTCGGTTGCGGACGAGGGTCGGCGCCTGCTCGGCAGTACGCCGAAGGGTGCACGCCGTATCGCGCTCGACGGCGCGGGCAAAGCGCTGGCGACGGCTGATTGGGCCGAGCGTGCGACCGAGTGGAGCCGCACCGGCGCCGTGGTAGCATTCCTGGTGGGCGGCGCCGATGGCCTTTCCACCGAGGTGATCGAGGCCGCCGACGAGCGCTGGTCGTTGTCGCCGTTGACGCTGCCGCACGGGCTGGTGCGCGTCGTCGTTGCCGAGCAGCTCTACCGGACGCTGTCGATCCTGCACAATCATCCGTATCACCGTTGACACCGACGCTGATCCTCGCCTCCCAATCACCCCGCCGGCGCGAGTTGTTGGCACAAGTGGGGCTGGCCTTCGAGTTGCGCCCGGTCGACATCGACGAGACACGCATGCCCGGCGAGGCCCCGGGCCACTATGTCGAGCGCCTCGCGCTGACCAAGGCCGCGGCTGGGGCCGAGCAAGCGAGCCCCGGTGACGTGGCGCTGGGCGCGGATACCGCGGTCAGCGCCGATGGCGACATCCTGGGCAAGCCAGCCGGCGAGGCCGATGCCGTGGCGACGTTGGCGCACTTGTCCGGGCGCAGCCACACGGTGTGCACCGGTGTCGCCGTCGTTGTCGGCGCGCAAAGCGACACGCGCGTGGTCCGCTCCGAGGTGACGTTGCGCCCGACGACAGCCGATGAGCGCCGCGCCTACTGGTCGAGCGGCGAGCCTGCGGGCAAGGCGGGTGCTTACGCGATCCAGGGTCTGGGCGCGGTCTTCGTCGAGGCGCTCATGGGTAGCTACTCCAACGTCGTCGGATTGCCCCTGTTCGAGACCATCCATCTGCTGCGCGGCTTCGATATCGATCCGCTGTTCCAGCGCACGTCCGACTGGCGGCCGGCGTAACGCGTACGCGCCGAGGCAGCGACCGCTACGGTCGACCCTTGAGCGTGTGCTCGACGGGCAGGAATAATCGAGCGGCGACGACCGCGTGCGCACACCTGCGAGTTTGCCCATGAGCGAGGAGCTGTTGATCAACGTCACGCCGCAGGAGACCCGCGTGGCGATGGTCGAGAACGGGGTCCTCGCCGAGGTCAATATCGAGCGCTCGCGCCGGCGCGGACTGGTCGGCAACATCTACAAGGGTCGGGTGGTACGCGTGCTGCCCGGCATGGATGCCGCCTTCGTCGACCTCGGGCTGGACCGGACCGCATTCCTGCACGTCTCGGACATCGCGGGCACGCACAAGGCGGCGGTACCGGTTGGTGTGGCCGAGGGCGCCGGCGAACCGCCACCCGAGGCCGCGCCGTCGGCCAACGGGCACCCGCCGATTGCGCAGTTGCTGCACGAGGGCCAGGAGCTGCTCGTCCAGATCATCAAGGAGCCGTTGGGTACCAAGGGCGCCCGTTTGACCACCCATTTGACGATCCCCTCGCGCTTCATCGTGCTCATGCCCAATGACCCGAACGTGGGGGTGTCGACCAAGATCGAGGACGAGGCCGAGCGCCAGCGCCTGCGCGAGACGGTCGAGCGCCATGCCGACCCCGAGCGGTCGTGGGGATGGATCCTGCGCACCGCGGCCGAGGGCGCCTCCGAGGAAGCGCTCGCCGCCGATATGGCGTTGCTGACGAAGCTCTGGCGAGCCGTGACCGAGCGCTCCGGCGATGCCCCCACTGGCACGGTGGTCCACGAGGACTTGCCCCTGGCGCTGCGCACGCTGCGCGACGTCGTTGACGGCGGCGTTGATCGCGTCCGGGTCGATTCGGCCGATGTCTATGAGCGCATGCAACGCTTCGCCGGTGACGTCCTGCCCGAGCTCACCGGTCGCATCGAGCACTACCAGGGCCCTCGCCCCATATTCGAGATCTATGGTGTCGAGGACGAGATCCAGCGCGCCCTCGAGCGCAAGGTCCAGCTCAAGTCGGGGGGGCACCTCGTCATCGATCAGACCGAGGCGATGACCACGATCGACGTCAACACGGGGGCCTTCGTCGGTCACCGCAACCTCGACGAGACCATCTTCAAGACCAATCTGGAGGCGGCTCAGGCCATCGCGCGCCAGCTGCGCCTGCGCAATCTGGGGGGGATCATCATCATCGATTTCATCGATATGAGCTATCCCGAGCACCAGCGCAAGGTCTTGGTGGCGCTGGAGAAAGCGCTCGCAGAGGACCATGCGCGAACGCAGGTCTGCGATGTCTCCGCGCTCGGGCTGGTCGAGATGACGCGCAAGCGGACCCGCGAAAGCCTCGAACACGTCCTGTGCAATGCCTGTCCCACCTGCGGTGGGCGGGGCTCGATCAAATCGCCCGAGACCGTTTGCTACGAGATCTTTCGCGAGATCCTGCGCGAGGCGCGCCAATTCGACGCGCAGAAACTGATGGTGCTGGCATCGCAGGAGGTCGTTGACGTATTGCTCGATGAGGAGTCGACCAGCCTGGCCGAGCTCGAGGCCACCATCGGTATCCCCACCCGACTGCAGGCCGAGGCGTTGTACGCACGCGAGCAGTTCGACGTCGTACTGGTCTAGGAGCGCGTCCGGGAAACCATGGACCGATCGCTTGCGTGCCACCCGCGGCATCCTGATCGATCGCCGGGGGTCCGGACGGATCGCCCGGCCGCGCGCGCGCTCGCTGGCCCGAGGACGCCCTAGGAGCACCCGATGGTGAGTGGCGCACAACTGCGACGCCTGCTGGCTTGGTGTTGGCACTGTTTGGCGCTGGCCGTGATCGCCGCCGCTGTGCTGTTGACGCTAGTGCGGCTCGCGCTGCCCTGGCTGTCGAGCTATCGCGGCGAGCTCGAGCGCGGGGTATCCGAATACGTCGAGGCCCCCGTGGCGATCGGTGGGCTCGCGGTGGAATGGCGGCGCTTGGGGCCGCAGCTCGAGCTCACTGATGTGCGCGTTGGCGAGGGACCGCGGGCGGCATTGCACTTCGGGCGCGCGGTGATCGACCTGGCCCTCGGTTGGGACGGTGGTTTTCGCGTGCCGCTGCGCATCGAGGGCATCGAGTTGGCCGGTCTCGATGTGCGCGCCCGCGTCGACAACAGCGGGCGCATCCATTGGCGCGCGTTCACGCTCGGTCCCATCGCCGATCTCGATGGCGGGTCGGGCGCTTCCGCCGGCGAGGTCGCGCCCGGGCGCGCGGCGCTGCCGGACGGACTGGACTGGCTGCTGTCGGTCGATGAGATCAGCCTCCATGATATCCGTATCCAGCTGGACACCCCCGAGGGTGGGCGCGAGCTCGGGGACACCGAGCTGCGGCTGGTCAATTCGGCAACCCAACACCGCTTTGCCCTGCGTTCAGCGGGCTTGGGCGATGATCCGGGGCGGCTCCGCGTCACGGCGCTCGTCGAGCAGCCGGAGGGCCGTGATGGCCCCTGGCGCTGGCGGGCCTATGCCGCCAGCGAGGGGCTGGAGGTGGCGCCCTGGCACGCGCTCACGCGGATCGAGGCCATGGCGGGGTGTCGCGGCAAGCTGAGCGGCGAGGTCTGGCTCAGCGGTGCAGGTTGGCGCCCCCAGCGTGCCCTGGCGGATGCGCGCGTCGATGGCCTCGAGCTGCGCTCGCCCGCCACCGACAACCGGTTCGCGGCTGACCGGCTCAGCGGGCGCTGGCAGTGGCAGCGCCGGCCATCGGGATGGCGTGTCCGCGCCGACGATGTCGTGCTCGAACGCGCCGGCCGAGCCTGGCCCGCGACGCGTCTGGGTGTCGAGTATGCGGCTTCGGGCGACGGCCCGGGGCGATTCGACGTTCGCGCCAGCTTCCTCGATCTCGCCGACGTCGCCGCAGCGTCGCGGTTGGTCGCTTTGCCCGATTGGGTCGGCCGGCGCCTCGCCACGCATCGCCCGCACGGCCAAGCACGCGACGTGGCGCTGCGCTGGGCGGGCGACGATGCATCGGCGCTTTCATTCCAGGCCCGATTCGACGATCTGGGATGGCAGCCCAGCGAGGACGTCCCCGGTGTCACCGGTGTGGATGCGCACGTGCGCGGCGATGCCGAGGGCGCAACGCTGGAGGTGGCGACCCAAGCGGGCCAGGTTCGGATGCCCCGGCTCTTCCGCGCGCCGATGCGCGTGGCGCACGCCGACGGGCGCGTGCGCTTCGCCTATGGCGACGAGGGCGTGCGAATCGCCAGTGACCGCCTCGAACTGGCCAATGCCGACGTCGCGGCAAGCGCCCGTTTCGCCTTGCGCGCCGGGCCGGAGCAACGCCCCGCGATCGATTTGGTGGCGGCGTTCGGCGAGGGCGACCTCAGCGCCTTGTCGCGCTATCTCCCGGTCAAGGACATGGATCCCGAAGCCGTCGAATGGCTCGATCGCGGGTTGCGCAGTGGCCGCGTCGCCAACGGGACGGCACTTTGGCGCGGACCCATCGCGGATTTCCCCTACCGCGACAACGAGGGCCACTTCAGCGTGGGATTCGACGTCGCCGAGGCCGAGGTGGCGTTCGACCCTGAGTGGCCCGCCGTTCGTGACGGTGGCGGTCACGTCCGCCTGGAGGGCCCCGCGTTGACCGTCGAGGGTGACCGTGGCCGGTTCCTCGGGGGCACGGTTGGCGACCTGCGCGTGCATTTCGACGATTTGGACCGTCCCTTTGTCGACGTCGCCGCGCGCGGGCCCTTGCCAATGGCCGACGTGATCCGCTTGGCGACCGAGACGCCGCTGCGCGAGGAGCTCGGCGAGGCGTTTCGCGGCGCAACGGGCTCGGGCACCGTGCACAGCGAGCTGCGCCTGACCATTCCGCTCGACAACGTCGACGACGCGGATGTCGAGGGTCGTTTTCGCGTCGAAGGGGCGGCATTGCGCCAGCCGCGTTTCGGGCTCGATCTCACGGAGATCCGGGGCACGGGCGCGTTCGACGACGATGGGGTCGCGATCGAGGGCATGCGCGCGCGGCACAAGGGTCAGCCCGTCGAGATCGCTGCGCGCCCGTCACGCGAGCCCCGCCCGCGGGTCGTGTTCTCGCTCAGCGGTGCCCTCACGCCGCGTGAACTGCTGCCCGACGATGCCCACACCCTGGCGCGATGTTGCAACGGGCGCTCGCCCTGGCGGGTCGAGGCGCGCGTGCCTACCGGTGACAACGCCGATGCGCATCCCGTGATCGTCACGGCCCGCAGTCGCCTGGCGGGCACGGCCGTGCGAATCCCGACACCCTTCGCCAAGCCCGCGGCGCGCAGCCGCCGGCTCGAGACGCGCCTGCGGATCGCGCCCGACAGCGATCGCGCCCGGATCTGGCTCGACTACGGCGGCGACATCCGCGGGGTCTTCCAGCTCGTCGGCGCTGGCGAGGCCGCGCGGGTGACGCGCAGCACGATCCGCTTCGGCACGGGTGATCCGAGCCTGGCCGACGAGCCCGGCATGCGCCTGGCGGGGCGCATCGATCGGTTGCATGTGCGTTCTTGGCTGGATTGGCTGGGGCAAGGCGGCGACGCCGCCGACGAGCCCGAGGGGCTGCGCGTGACCCACGCCGATCTGGCGATCGAGCGCGCGCGCTACGGCGCACTCGAGGCCACGGATGTGACGGCGCGGGCACGCCGCCAGGGGGACACGATCCGGCTCGAGCTCGCCAGCGGTGCCCTCGCTGGCGAGCTCGAGATCCCCACGTGGGCGGCCGCGGATCGGACCCTTCGGGGGCGATTCGAGCGCGTCGATCTGGTGCTGCTGCGCCCCGATGATTGGGCGACCGCGGATGATACGGGGCAGCCGCCGGGCGTGGCCGACGTCCCGCCGCTGGATGTCCGCGCCGATCGGCTCAAGCTGGCCCACGGCACGCTCCGCGATGGCGTGCTGGTGACGCGGCCCACGCGGTCGGGCCAGCGCATCCACCGCCTCGGCTTCGACACCGCCGGGCTGAGCCTGCGGGCCGACGGGCGCTGGCGCGGTGATGGCGAGGGTGCGGGGCGTACGCAGCTCAATCTCAAGCTCGATGGCGACGACTACGGTCGCGGATTGGCCGCGTTCGGCTTCGGCTCGGTCCTCGATGGCGGTTCCGGCGAGACGCGCGCCCAATTGTCCTGGCCCGGCGCGCCTTGGGCGCCGCGACTGCGCGGTCTGCGGGGCCATACCGAGCTGCGCCTCGAGCAGGGGCGCCTGGAACAGCTCGATGTTGGTCCAGCGCGCATTCTGGGCTTGTTCTCCCTGGACGCGGGCGGTTTCCTGCGAAGCGGCTTCTCCTTCGACAAGATTGATGGACGCATCGAATTCGCCGAGGGCAATGCCTACATGCGCGACGTGGCCATCGTGGGCGGGCCCGGCCGGATCCGTGTGCGCGGGCGTACGGGGCTGATCGCGCGCGATTACGACCAGCGGGTGTTTTTCCAGCCGCAGATATCGGGCTCGCTGACCGCGCTGGGGCTGTTGTCGGGTGGGCCGGTGGCGGGAGTCGGTGTAGCGCTGCTGCAACAGGCGATGAAGGCGTTGGGCGCCGATGTCGATAAAGCGACCGAGTTCGAATATCGCTTGACAGGCTCATGGGCCGATCCCAACGTTCGCTTGGTGAACCCTGAGCCCGCTGAGCCCGAATCCGACGAGCGTGGGCAGCGAGGGCGCGACCGATGATGCGGCCGCAACGCCTCGCCGCTGCGTTGTGCGTGGCCGTCGCGCTCACCGCCAGCGGCGCGCAGGCCGGTGCCCAATGGCGTCTCGACGAGGCCACGTGGGTCCAGCCGCGCTCGGCCGAGACGGTCCTGCGCATGGAGGCGGTGGCCGCGGCCGTGCGCGCTTGGCACCGCGCCAGCAGCGCGGTGCTCGTGATTCGGTATCCTGGCGGCGAAGCGGGCACGCTTTGGGCGGCGCAGCTGCATGACTGGCTGGTCGCCTTGGGTATCCCCTCGGCCCGAATCGAGCGTATCCCCGCTGGACGCCGTGGTGGACTGGGTTTGGACGTGCGCGAAGGGGAGGGTGGCAAGTGAACGCTAGCCGGGTCGCCGCAGTGCAAATGGCCTCGGGGCCGAACGTGAAGGCCAACCTCGACCACGCGGCCGATCTGATCCGCGCGGCCGCGGGCGAGGGTGCTCATCTGGTCGCGTTGCCGGAGAATTTCGGCCTGATCGGGGCACGCGATACCGACAAGCTGGATCACGCCGAGGCCGATGGCGCGGGGCCGATGCAGGATTTCCTCGCGGCGACGGCGGCGCGCCACGGTATTTGGCTGGTGGGCGGGACCGTCCCCATTGCCACCGCCGACGGCGCGCGGGTGCGCCAGACGCTGTGCGTCTTCGATGAGCGCGGGGAACGCGTGGCGCGTTATGACAAGATGCACTTGTTCGATGTCCATTTGGCCAATGGCGAGACCTACCGTGAGTCGGCGACGATCGAGCCGGGTCCCGAGCCGGTGGTCGTCGACAGCCCGATCGGGCGGCTCGGTTTGGCCATCTGCTACGACTTGCGCTTCCCCGAGCTCTTTCGACGCCTGAGTGAGCAGGGCGCCGAGGTGTTGGTGGTGCCCAGCGCATTCACCAAGGCCACGGGTCGAGCCCATTGGGATATCCTGGTGCGTGCCCGGGCCGTGGAGAACCTTGCGTTCGTGGTCGCCCCCGCCCAGGGCGGCTATCACTACAACGAGCGCGAGACCTGGGGCCACGCCATGATCGTCGATCCCTGGGGCACGGTGCTCGCGGTACGCGAGCGTAACGCGGGGGCGGTCGTGGCCGATCTGGATCCGCAGATGCTCGCGCGTACGCGCGCGAATTTCCCCGCGGTGCAGCACCGCCGCCTCGCCTGACGCTGGCCCTCAGGGCCGCAAGCGTTGACCGAACGACGGGCGGACCGGCCCGAGGGGGCTGCCGCCGCTGTTGACACGCGCCGAGTGCGGCCCCTCGCGGGGCACGCCCGCGGCGCTGGAGGTAATCGCATGACGGAACGTCGCCTCGAGCTCGCGAGCGAGCAACTGTTGGACCCCGCGGGGCTCGACGCCCAAGCCCTGGAGCGGGTGCTGGATGGCTTGATGGGCCACGCGGTCGACGCCGCCGATCTGTATTTCCAAGCGGCGCGGCGCGAGGCGTGGATCCTCGAGGACGGGATCGTGCGCGAGGGCTCGTACAACGTCGACCGCGGTGTCGGCGTGCGTGCCATGGCCGGCGAGCGCACCGGCTTTGCGTATTCCGATGAGATTGCGCTGCCCGCCCTGGAGCAGTCCGCGCGCGCGGCCCGGGCGATCGCCCGGGCGGGACATACCGGTGCCGTGGCGGGCTGGCGCTCGGGCACTGCGCCGGCGCTCTACGGCAGCGACGATCCGCTGGCGATGCTCGACGACGCCGATAAGGTTGCGCTGCTGCAGGAATGCGACCGCGAGGCCCGTGCCGCCGATCCGGCGGTCGAGCAGGTCGTGGCGAGCCTTGCGGGCGTGCACGAATACGTCCTGGTGGCGGCCAGCGACGGCACCCTCGCGGGCGATGTGCGACCCCTGGTTCGACTCAACGTCCAGGTCATCGCGGAGCGCGACGGGCGCCGCGAGACGGGCATGGCGGGCGGTGGGGGCCGCTTCGGCATGGATTGGTTCGGCCAGGCGGGCAAGGCGCGCGAATACGCGCAGGAGGCCGTGCGTCAGGCCTTGGTGAACCTAGATGCGGTCGAGGCGCCGGCGGGCACCATGCCGGTCGTGCTGGGCTCGGGCTGGGCCGGTGTGCTGCTGCACGAGGCCGTCGGCCACGGCCTCGAGGGTGACTTCAATCGCAAGGAGACCTCGGCGTTCGCCGGCCGCATCGGTGAGCGCGTCGCCGCGCCGGGCTGCACCGTGGTCGACGATGGCACCCTCGAGGCGCGGCGGGGCTCGCTGAGCATCGACGACGAGGGCCACGCCACGCAATGCACCACGCTGATCGACGACGGCGTGCTCACCGGCTACATGCAGGACAAGCTGAATGCCGGCCTGACGGGCCAGGCGACCACCGGCAACGGCCGGCGCGAGTCCTACGCCCATCTGCCGATGCCGCGTATGACCAACACCTACATGCGCCCGGGACCGCACGCACCCGACGACATCATCGCCTCGGTCGATCGCGGGCTGTACGCAGTGAGCTTTGGCGGGGGCCAGGTCGACACCACTTCGGGGAAGTTCGTTTTCTCCGCGTCCGAGGCCTACCTGATCGAGAACGGGCGCGTGACGCATCCGGTCAAGGGCGCGACGCTGATCGGGCATGGGCCCAGCGTGCTCACCGAATGCTCGATGGTGGGCAACGACTTCGACCTCGACACGGGCATCGGCATCTGCGGCAAGGAGGGCCAGAGCGTACCCGTCGGCGTGGGCCAGCCCACCCTCAAAGTCGACGCCCTGACCGTCGGCGGCACTCAGTCGGACTGAAGGAGACGCGATGAGCTCGACCGTATCGGAAGAAACAGCGCCCGCGGCGGCCGCGGCCCTGCCCAGCGACGCCGAGGTCACCGATTGGGTGCGCCAGGCCCTGGAGATGGCGCAGGCCAATGGCGCCAGTGCGGCCGAGGCCGACGCGGGCGTCGCCGACGGCCTCACCGTCGGGGTGCGCCTCGGCGAGGTCGAGAGCCTGCAGTACCAGCGCGATCGCAGCCTGTCGGTGAGCGTGCTCTTCGGGCAGCGCACCGGCTCCGCGACGACCTCCGACCTGCGGCCCGAGAGCATCCGCTCGGCCGTGGACGCGGCCTGCCGTATCGCGCGCCACGCCGCCGAAGACCCGTATGCGGGCTTGGCCGATCCCGCGTTGATGGCGACCGAGCTGCCCGAGCTCGATCTCGAGCACCCGTGGGGGCTGACCGCCGACGACGCCATCGAGCGCGCGCGCGAGTGCGAGACCGCTGCCCGGGCCGACCAACGCATCACCAACTCCGAGGGTGCCGAGCTGGGCTCGCACGCCGCCGTGTCGGCCTACGGCAACACCCACGGTTTCATGGGCACCGAGCGCGCGACGCGCCACGGCCTGGGCTGTGCCGTCGTCGCCGGCCACGGCGATCACATGCAGCGCGATTTCTGGTACACGGTCGCGCGGGCACCGGACGAGCTCGAGACAGGCGAGGCCGTGGGCCGGCGGGCGCGCGAGCGCACCGTCGCGCGCATCGGTGCCGAGCAGCTCGCGACGACGACCTGCCCCGTGCTGTTCACGCCCGAGATGGCGCGCTCGCTCGTGGGCCACCTGGTCTCGGCGGTCAGTGGGGCTGCGTTGTACCGCCATGCCAGCTTCCTCGTGGGGGCCCTGGGCGAGCAGCTGTTCCCCGAGTTCGTCCATCTCGACGAGCGCCCGCACGAGCCCCGCGCGATGGGCTCGGCCGCGTTCGACCGCGAGGGTGTGGCCACGGCGCCGCGCGATCTGGTGCGCGCCGGTGTGCTCCAGGGCTATGTCCTCGACAGCTATGCCGCGCGCCGGCTTGGCATGGCCACTACCGGGAATGCCGGCGGGGTGCACAACCTCACCCTCGCACCGGGCGAGGCGAGCTTCGACGACCTGGTCGCGCGCATGGGCCGCGGGGTCATTGTCACCGAGATGATGGGCATGGGCGTCAATACGGTCACCGGCGACTACTCGCGCGGCGCGGCGGGTTATTGGGTCGAGAACGGCGCGATCGTGCGCCCGGTTCAGGAGATCACGGTCGCCGGCCAGTTACGCCGCATGTTCGCCGGGATCCAGGCGGTGGGGGCCGATCTGGACACGCGCTCGAGTATCCGCACGCCCTCGGTGCTGATCGACGAGATGACCGTCGCCGGCGCCTGAGGACCGAGCCCCGCCTCATGGCCCCGGGCGGTCGCGCCGGCGCGAGCGCTGTGTTCGGGCCGACTGGCCGTCGAGGGCCTCGAGCTCGGCGCGCGCGACCAAGTTCCCCTCGTTGCGCTGCTCCATGCGCACAGGGAGCCAATCGAGCTCGGGGGCGAGCCAGGTGATCGTGGCGCGCTCGTCGTCGCGCACCCGATGGACCCGGACGGCCTCGTAGGTCCCGAGCGGGACCTCGATGCGCTCGCGCCCGGCCAACGCGAAGCGCAGCTCGCTGCGCTCGCCATCGTCATCGATGCCGGGCAGTTGCACGCGCTCGGCGCCCCCGGCGATGCCCTGGATGACCACGAGCAAGGCAGAGAACGGATCGTGGGTGCCGGGCGCCAGGGGCAGCACGTCATCGCCGTCGGCACGATCCACCCGCGCCTCGCCCGCCGCCCAGTCGAACGCCACGGAGAAATTATCCGCCTCGTCGGGCTCGGTGTGGCGGTATTGCAGCGGCCGCAGGCCGCCGTCATGGGGCGCCAGGATGGTCTCCTCCGTGCTCGGACCCGATACCAGCAGCGCGAACATACCCTGGGCCTCGGTGGCGCTGCTGAAGCGCCAGCCACGCGCGTGCGAGGCGAGCGTGAGTTCGGTGGTGCCGAGGCGCATCCCGCTTCGGGTCACGCTGTAGCTGGCGTCGAAGGTGCGCAGTGGCTCGGGTAGCTCGACGCCCCCGCCCGCGAGGGCCGGCAGCGCCGCCAGCATGGCGACCAGCGCGGCGCCGCCGAGCCGGCACGGGCGAGTGCGATCAGTCCAGGGGCGAGACATGCGGGACCTCCTCGAGCGCGGGCGGGTCGATGACTGGGCGCGTGAGACGCTCACCGTCGAGCCATGCGCACGCGCCGTCGAAGGCAAGACGGCCCTCGGCGAACCAGCGCACCGCCAGTGGATAGAGCCGGTGCTCGCGCTCGAGCACGCGGGCGGCCAGGCTGTCGGGGTCGTCGTCGACGCGCACGGCGACGCTGGCCTGAAGCACGGCGGGCCCCGCGTCGAGTTCGGGGGTAACGAAGTGCACCGTGGCGCCGTGGCGCGAGACGCCGGCGGCGAGGGCGCGTCGATGGGTGTCGAGGCCCTTGAAGTCGGGCAGCAGCGACGGGTGGATATTGATCAGGCGCTGCCCGTACCGGGCGATGAACTCGGCGCTGAGGATGCGCATGAAGCCGGCCAGTATCACCAGCGCCGGTCGGTGGCGATCGATGGCCGCGCCCAGATCGGCGTCGAAGCCCGTCCGCTGGTCGTAGTCGCGATGGTCGACGACCTCGGCGGCGATGCCGTGCTCGCGGGCGCGGGCAAGCGCGCGCGCGCCGGGCCGGTTGCTGATCACCGCATGCAGCTGCAGCGGCAGCCATCCGGCTGCTTGGGTGGCCAGCAATGCCTCCAGATTGGTCCCGCGACCCGAGACCAGGGCCACCGCTGGCAGCGGCGGCGTCACCATTGGCCCTCGACAACCACGTCCGGCTGGGGCTCGCTCGAGCCCTCGACGACGCCGATACGATAGACGGTCTCGCCGGCCCGCGTGAGGACGGTGTGGGCGGCATCGGCCTGGATCTCCGGCACGATCAAGCACATGCCAATGCCGCAGTTGAACGTACGCAGCATCTCGCCGGTGGCGATGTTGCCGCTGCTCTGGAGCCACTCGAAGATCGCCGGCCAGCGCCAGTGGCGCGCATCCAGGCGCGCGCGCGTGCCTGCGGTCAGCGCGCGTGGCAGGTTGTCGCTGAGGCCGCCGCCGGTGATGTGGGCCAGGGCATGGATGGGCAGCTGCTCGAGCAGGGACTGGATCGCTGCGCTGTAGATGCGCGTGGGCTCGAGCAGGGCGCCACCCAGTGTCGTCTCGCCCCAGGCGCGGGCGGGGTCGAGGTCGCCGCGCTCGAGGATACGCCGGATCAGCGAGTAGCCGTTGGCGTGCGGCCCGGACGAGGCCAGGCCCAGGACGACGTCGCCCGGTGCGACGTGCTCGCCGCGGATCAAGCGCCCGCGCTCCGCCACGCCCACGCAGAAGCCGGCCAGGTCGTAGTCCCCGGGGGCGTAGAGGCCGGGCATCTCGGCCGTTTCGCCGCCGATGAGCGCGCAACCGGCCTGGCGGCAGCCGGCGGCGATGCCGCGCACGACCTCGGCGGCGACGTCGACTTCGAGCCGGCTGGTCGCGTAGTAGTCGAGAAAGAACAAGGGCTCGGCCCCGCTGATGGCGATGTCGTTGACGCACATCGCGACCAGGTCGATGCCGATGCCCTCGTGTTGCCCTAGGCGCTGGGCGAGCTTGAGCTTGGTGCCGACGCCATCGGTGCCGGCGACGAGCACGGGTTCACGAAAGCGCTGGGTGTCGAGCGCAAATAGCCCGCCGAAGCCGCCCAGGTCGCCGATCACCTCGGGCCGGCGCGTCGACGCCACATCGCCGCCGATGCGCTCGACGAGGTCGGCGCCCGCGTCGATATCGACGCCAGCGTCGTGATAGGTCAGTGACGAACTGCTCGCGTCGCGATCAGTCATGGCGATTGCGCAGCATCTTCTGTCTGCAGGAAAGATGCTATTGTACACGGCCCTGTTTCAGCCTGACACGCGGACTGCTCATGCGCCCCTCTTGCTACCGGAGCGCCTTGCTGGGCCTCCTTGCCCTGTTTTCGGTATCACCCGCCGGTGGCGTGGTCGTGGACAACCTCTACCGCGCCGAGGTCGAGGTCGTGGGCAAAGGTGAAGAGGCCCGGGACGAGGGTTTCCGCAAGGCGCTCGAACGCGTGATCGTGCGCGTAGCCGGGCGCGATGACGTCCTGGACGACGACGAGCTCGAGGCAATGCTTGCGGACCCGGCGCGCTTCGTCCAGCAATTCCAGTACACACCCATCGAGCGCGACGATGCCGACAGCGGCGCCGAGGAGCCGACCGACGGTGCCAGCGATGCCGACGGCGACGCGGCATCGGCCGATGAGCCACCGACGCACCGCCTGCAAGTGACGTTCGCCGGCAGCCGGGTGGACCAAGCACTCGACGAGGGAGGCGTCACCGTATGGGGGCGTCAACGTCCGGAGATCCTGGTCTGGTTGGCCGTCGATGACGGTGAGCGCCGCTACATCGTGAGCGCCGACGGCGAGACCCGCGTCCAGGACCAGCTTGCGGGCGCCGCCAAGCGTCGTGGGTTGCCGCTGCTGCTGCCGCTGATGGACACCGATGATCGGCGTCTGGTCGACTTCGTCGACATCAAGGGTGGATTCTTCGACGCGGTGCGCGAGGCCTCGGCGCGCTATCGTGCCGAGAACCTCCTGATTGGTTACATCGAACGCCGGGGCACTGACTGGACGGGCCAGTGGCACCTGCTCGGCGTCGGTGACCGCCGCACCTGGCGCGACACGTCGAGCGCCCGCGCCGCCGTCCTCGAGGCCGGGGTCGCCGGCACGACCCGGCGGATCGCGGCGGCCTTCGCGGGCCGGGCGGGCGAGATCCAGCCGGTGCATTTGCGTGTGCGCGGCGTCGCCGACCTGACGGCGTACGCGTCGATCTCGAGCTATCTGGAGGGCCTGGCTCGAGTGGATTCCGCGGCGGTGGATCGCCTGGGTCCGACCGAGGCGGTCTTTCGGGTCGAGGTCCAGGGCCAGATCGCCCAGCTCGAGCGCGCCATCACACTGGGCGGTACCCTGCGCGCGGTCGAGCGCGCGCGCGACTCCGGCGGCACACGCGCGGCCGGCGCGGACGACGAGGCGAGCGCGGCCGACGACCGAGGCTTCGACGAGATCGGCTTGCCGAGCGACTCGCGGATGCCCGCACGCCAGCGTGCGCCCATCCCCGAGCTCGTCTACCAGCTCGACCGCTAGAGCGCCGGGCGAGCGTCATGGCTGGCAGCCGGCCGCCGACCGCGCAACTGCCGCTCGGTATCAGCCTCGCCCCGCGAACCTCGTTCGATGCCTTCTTCGCCGGCCCGAATGGCTTCGCCGTCGAGCTGGTGCGCGCCATTGCGCGGGGCGAGCGCGAGCGCCAGGCCTATCTCGCCGGCGACGCCGGGCTCGGCAAGAGCCACCTGTTACAAGCGGCCTGCCGAGCCGCGGGCGACCATGGTCGCGCGGCCGCCTATCTGCCGCTGGATGGCACGATGGGCCTCACCCCGGACGCGCTGGAGGGGTTGGAGCGTTTGGCGCTGCTGTGCCTCGACGGCGTCGATGCGGTCGTTGGGGAGCGCGCTTGGGAGGAGGCGCTGTTCGGTCTCATCAACCGTGCGCACGCGGCCGGTTGTGCGCTGCTGTTCGCGGGGCGGCCCGTGCCAGCCGGGCTGATGACACTGCTGCCCGATCTCGGCTCGCGCCTCGCCTGGGGCCCAGTGGTACGCCTCGAGCCTTTGAGCGACGCCCAGAAGCAGCGTGCCCTCAGCGAGCGCGCGCGCACACTCGGCCTCGATCTGCCGCCCAGCGTTGCCGACTACCTCATTCGCCACTATCCGCGCGATCTGGCGGGGCAGCTCGAGCGCTTGAATCGGCTCGACCGGGCGTCGCTGGCGGCGGGGCGTCGCTTGACCGTCCCCTTCGTCAAGGAGGTGCTGGGCTGACGTGACCGCCGCCAGCCGGCCCTAGGAGCCTGTCCGAGAAATTTGCGCCGTAGCGAGCGCGTGGTACAGCGTGGAGATTTTGCTCGGCGCATCCCTGCGCCTCGCCCTTGCGGGCCTGGCCTTCGGCCAGTCCC
>CAYUKN010000001.1:46636-122158 GCA_964445325.1 uncultured Ectothiorhodospiraceae bacterium | reverse complement strand
GACCTTCGGGTTATGAGCCCGACGAGCTGCCTGACTGCTCCACCCCGCAACCGCAGCTGAAAAGTCTAACGACGAATACGAGCCATGGCAACCCCCGTGTGTCAGCCCAAAGCCGTAATGTCCCCTTTGTCCAAAGCTAAGATGTCCCCTTTCCATGTTGAGAAGGGGCGGCATTGTGACGAAGGGGACCATTGCCTTGAGCCATCGCGAGCTCGACCGCCTGGGTGTCATTCAGTCCGTCGCCGCCAGGGAGCTGACCCAGCGCCAAGCGGCGTTGCGCCTGGATGTATCGGTGCGCCACATCAAGCGCCTCCTGCGCCGCTATCGGGGGCAGGGAGCGCGTGGGCTGGCCTCCAAGCACCGAGGCAAGCGGGCCAACAACGCGATCAGCGACAGCACCCGCCAGTGGGCGCTGGCACTGGTGCGCGCCCATTACCCCGACTTTGGCCCCACCTTCGCCCACGAGCAGCTTGTCGAAGCCCATGGCGCGCCCTTCAGCGTCGAGACGCTGCGCCAATGGATGCTCGCCGATGGGCTTTGCCAGGCTCGCGGCGCTCGACAAGCTCGCATCCATCCCAGCCGGCCCCGGCGCCCCGCGGTGGGCGAGCTGGTCCAGATCGACGGCTCACCGCATGACTGGTTCGAAGGCCGAGGCCCGCGCGCCACGCTGATCGTTTTCATCGACGACGCCAGCGGGCGGCTGCTGGCGCTGCGTTTTGTCGCCACCGAGACCACCGAGGCCTATATGGCGACGCTGCGCACCTATCTCGACCACCATGGCCGCCCCGTGGCGCTTTATTCGGACAAGCACAGCATCTTTCGCGTCAACGCCGCCGAGCGCGAGGGCGAGCTCACGCAGTTCACACGCGCGCTCAAAGCCCTCGATATCGAGCCCATCCACGCCCACACGCCCCAGGCCAAAGGCCGCGTCGAGCGGGCCAATCAGACCCTACAGGATCGCCTGGTCAAAGAGCTGCGCCTGGCCGGCATCGACGCCATCGACACCGCCAATGCCTTTTTGCCCACCTTTATCGAGCGCTACAACGCCCGATTCGCCAAGCCCCCGCAACAGCCCGACGACGCCCATCGCCGCGTGCGCCACAACGCCGCTGAGCTCGAGTTGATCCTGACGTGCCAATACACCCGCAAACTGTCGAAAAACCTCACCTGCCAGTTCCAGGGTCGCCAATACCAAGTCACCGACCGGGGCCAGGGCCATCGACTGCGCGGCGCCGCAATCACCGTGTGTGACGCCTTTGACGGGCAAGTCACGTTGATGCGCCACGGCCAAGTTCTAGCCCATCGCCTCGTCGGTGAGCACGAAGTCCCCATCCCCGTCGAAGACGACAAGTCCGTCGGCGATCGAGTCGACCAAGCCAAAGCCGAACAGCAGGCTCGTCGAGCGCGCAAAGCACCGGCCGATCATCCCTGGCGCAGAAGCTATAAAAAGGCACCAGTCACCCCGACCTAGCTCTGCTCTCTCTACTCCTAGGGGACACTTCTGCTTGGGCCAAAAGGGGACATTTCTGGTTTGGGTTGACACCCCCCGTGCGCGTCACAGCGAGACCGCGGCGATACACCAGCTCATCAGCGCCGCCGGGTACAGCCCCACCGCCAGCGCTGCCACCCCATTGATCGACAACGCGGTGCGAAAGCCGAGACCCTGTTGGAGCACGCCGGTGTCCTCGGGCTCGTCGAAGTACATCAGTTTGACCACCCGGAGGTAATAGAACGCGCCGATCACGGAGAACACCACCGCGACGACCGCCAGCCAGATCTCCTCGACCTGGATGACCGCGCCCAGCACCGAGAGTTTGGCGTAGAAGCCGGCCAGCGGCGGAACACCCGCCATCGAGAACATGAACAGCAGCATCATCAGGGCGAACCAGGGGCTGCGCTGGTTGAGCCCGCGGAAATCGTCGAGGCGCTCGGCCTCCATCCCGCGCCGGCTGAGCAGGATGATGATCCCGAAGGCGCCGGCCGACATGACCGCGTAGACGATGACGTAGAACATCGCGGCGGAGTAGCCCTCCGTGGTGCCCGAGAGGATCCCGAGCAGAATGAAACCGACGTGCGAGATCGTGGAATACGCCAGCATGCGCTTGATGTTGGTCTGGGCGATCGCGACCAGATTGCCCAGCACCAGCGACAACACCGCAAGCACGGCCAGCACAACCTGCCAGTCGGCCTGATACACCCCCAGGCCCTCGGTCAGCATCCGCATCAAAAGCGCGAAGGCGGCAACCTTCGGTGCCGAGCCGATGTAGAGCGTGACGGCCGTGGGCGCGCCCTCGTAGACGTCGGGGACCCAGGCGTGGAATGGTACCGCGCCCAGCTTGAACGCCGCGCCGATGATGATGAACACCATCGCCAGCAGCACGCCCACCTGATCGACGCCCTCACGCACAAGATAGTTATGGATCTCGAGGATCTCGAGCGAGCCCGTCAGCCCATAGAGCAGCGACATCCCATAGAGGAGCATGCCCGAGGCGATTGCGCCGAGGATGAAATACTTCATCGCCGCCTCGCTCGCGCGGGGCGAGTCGCGATTGAACGCGACCAGCGCGTACTGGCATAGCGACATGAGCTCGAGCCCGAGGTAGATCGAGAGCATGCTGTAGCCGGAGATCATCACCATCATCCCGAGTACCCCGAAAAGCCCCAGCACGAAGTACTCGCCGTGCAACAGCCCGCGCGCCTCGAGATAGGGTCGCGAGTAGACGAACACCCACAGCGTGAGCACCAGCACCGCGAGCTTGAGCACGAAACTCATGGGATCGGCAATGAAAGCGCCGTTGAGCACGATGCGCGCGCCCTCGGGCTGCAACACCACGGTCGCGATGATCGTCGCCACCAGAGCGGCCTGCGCCAGGAAGAACGTCGTCAAGCGGCGCTCGTCTTTGGCGTAGAGATCGGCGATCAGCACGATACAGATCCCGCCCAACAGGACGATCTCGGGCACCAGGGGAAGCAATTCGCTCGGATTCATCACTCGTTCCCTTACAGCTTGGAGCCCGCAACCTGGCCGATCAGATGATCGACTGCAGGGTGCATGAGCTCGAGAAGCGGCGCCGGCCACACGCCCAGCGCGATCACGCTGACCGCCAGCAGCCCCAGCACCAGGAACTCGATCCGGTCGATGTCGGACAGTCCCGCGACCTCCTCATTGGCGACGGCGCCGAAGACCACGCGCTTGATCATCCACAGCGTGTAGGCCGCACCCAGGATCAGGGTGAGCGCGGCCAGCGCGGCAAGCCAAATGTCGGCGTGGAACGCCGCCAGGATGACCATGAACTCGCCCACGAAACCCGATGTTCCGGGCAGCCCCGCATTGCTCATGGCGAAGAGCACCATGAACGAGGCGAACACGGGCATGACGTTCACCACCCCCCCGTAGTCGGCGATCATGCGCGTGTGCATGCGGTCATAGAGCACGCCCACGCACAGGAACAGCGCCGCCGAGACGAGCCCGTGCGAGACCATCTGCACGATCGCCCCCTCGACGCCGAGCTGGGCACCGGCGGCCTCGGGCGAGCGCGCCACGATCAGGAAGACGATAAACGTCCCCAGCGTGACAAAGCCCATGTGCGAGATCGACGAATAGGCGATGAGTTTCTTGAGGTCGGACTGAGCCAGGGCCACGAAGCCGATGTAGACGATCGCGATCAGCGACAGAGCGATCACGAGCTCGGCGAGCAGCGCGCTCGCATCGGGCGCGATCGGCAGGCTCAGGCGCAGGAAGCCGTAGCCGCCCATCTTGAGCATGATCGCCGCCAGGATCACCGAGCCGCCCGTGGGCGCCTCGACGTGGGCGTCGGGCAGCCACGTGTGCACGGGCCACATCGGGATCTTGACCGCGAAGGCGATGAGCATCGCGAGGAAGATCCACACCTGCTCCTGCATCGACAGGGGCACGCGATAGAGGTCGTCGAAGGCGAAGGTCCCTGCCTGGTAGTAGAGATACAGCAGGGACACGAGCATCAGGATCGAGCCGAGGAACGTGTACAGGAAGAACTTGATGGTCGCGTAGACGCGGTTGGGGCCGCCCCAGATCCCGATGATGAGGAACATCGGGATGAGCTGCGCCTCGAAGAAGATGTAGAACAGGATCGCGTCCCGGGCACAGAACACGCCGATCATGATCCCCTCGAGGATCAGAAACGCCCCCATGTACTGCGCCACGCGCTGCTCGATCGAGCGCCAGCCCGCCAGCACCACGAGCACGGTGACGAACGCCGTCAGCATGATCAACGGCAGCGCGATGCCGTCGATGCCCAGCGCGTAGTGGACGTTGAAGCTAGGCAGCCACGGCCAGAACTCCTGGAACTGCATCTGGGCCGTGTTGGTGTCGAAACCCGCGTACAACGGGATGGTGAGCCCGAAGGTGACCAGCGAGAACGCGAGCGCGATCCGGCGCGCGCCCGCCTCGCCCGACATGGTTACCAGTGCCCCACCGATGATCGGGACCCAGATCAGCAGACTCAACAAAGGCCAGTCGGCTAGCATGCGCGGTTATTCCTGTCCGTTATCGTTGTCGCGGAGCTCAGCGCACCAGGATCCAGGTCAGCGCGACCAGCACGCCCAGGATCATCGCGAACGCGTAGTGGTAGAGATAGCCGCTTTGTAGGTGCCGCACCAAGCCCGAGCAGTAGCCGACGGCGTGCGCGGCCCCGTTGACGATCCAGCCGTCGATCACGCGCAGATCGCCCACCCGCGACAAGCCTTGCCCGAGGCCGCGCCCGCCGCGCATGAAAACGGCCTGGTAGAGCTCGTCGAAGCCGTACTTGTACTCCAGCGTCCGATGCAGCGGGCGCAAGCGCCGCGCGCACGCCTCGGCAATGCTGGGCTGCACGCCCCAGACGTAGGCCGCGACCGCGATACCCGCGAGCGCCAGGTAGACCGCCGGCGCCTCAAACGCGTGCAGCATGAACGCGTACCAACCGTGGAAGTCATTGCCCAGTTCGCCAATGACGTCGTGGGCGGGCAACACCGGCATCGCCTCACTGAAATAGCCGCCGAAGACGATCGGGTCGATGGTCCAAGCGCCGATAACGACCGAGGGAATTGCCAGCAGCACCAGCGGAACCGTGACCACCAGCGGCGTCTCGTGGACGTGGTGCTGTGTGCGCGGGTCTATGCGCGAGCGCCCGTGGAACGTCAGAAAGATCATACGGAACGTGTACAGTGCCGTGACGAACACGCCGAGCAACACGCACACGTAGGCGAAGCCGGCTCCGGGCGTGTGCGAGTGATGCACCGCTTCGATGATGACGTCCTTGGAGAAGAAGCCGGCGAAGCCGGGGAAGCCGACCAGCGCCAAGCCACCGAGCAAGGCGGTGACGTAGGTCACCGGCATGTAGCGCCAGAGCCCGCCCATTCGGCGCATGTCCTGCTCGTGGTGCAGCGCGATGATCACCGAGCCGGCCGCAAGGAACAGCAACGCCTTAAAGAAGGCGTGCGTCATCAGGTGAAAGATCGCCGCGGAGTACGCCGACGCACCCAGCGCCACCGCCATGTAGCCTAGCTGCGAGATCGTCGAATAGGCGATCACCCGCTTGATGTCGTGCTGGACCAGTCCGACTAGGCCCATGAACAGGGCCGTCACACCGCCGAGCACCAGAATCAGCGAGAGCGCCGCCTCGGAGAGCTCGAACAGCGGGCTCAGCCGCGCGACCATGAAGATACCGGCAGTGACCATCGTGGCGGCGTGGATGAGCGCCGAGATCGGCGTCGGGCCTTCCATCGAGTCGGGCAGCCACACGTGCAGCGGCACCTGTGCCGACTTCCCCATCGCCCCGACGAATAGCAGGATGCACGCGACCGAGACCACGGGCCACTCGACGCCGGCGAAGACCGCGATTCGGGCTTCGGCGAGCGCATCGGCGCGCGCGAACACCTCGGCGTAGTCGATCGTGCCCGCGAAGGCGGCGATCGCGCCGATGCCCAGGACGAAGCCGAAATCGCCCACGCGGTTGACCAAGAAGGCCTTGAGATTGGCGAAGATCGCGGACTCGCGCTGGTACCAGAAGCCGATCAGCAGATACGACATCAGGCCCACACCCTCCCAACCGAAAAACAGCTGGAGGAAATTGTTGGCCATCACCAGCATCAGCATGAAGAAGGTGAAGGCCGCGATGTAGGCGAAGAACCGCTGGTAGCCGGGATCGTCGTGCATGTAGCCGATGGTGAACACGTGCACCGCTAGCGAGACGCCGGTGACCGTGGCCATCATCAACACGGTGAGGCGGTCAACCAGAAAGCCGATCTCGAAGCGGATGCCGTCCGAGACCATCCAGGTATAGACGGCCTCGTTGAAGACCTCACCGCCGGCGAACACCAGCCGATACCACGCCCAAAGCGAAAGCACGAAGGCGAGCGCGACCGCACCGATGCACACCGTGTGCGCGCCCACGCGCCCGATCGGGCGCCCGAACAGGCCGGCGATCAGGGCGCCGGCCGCCGGCAGCAAGGGGATGGCGAGATAGACGGATTCCATCGGCTCAGCCCCGCATCGTGTCGAGATCGGCGACGTTGATCGTGCCCCGGTTACGGAACAGCACCACCAGGATCGCGAGGCCGATAGCCGCCTCGGCGGCCGCCACCGTCAGGATGAAGAACACGAATACCTGGCCAGTCATGTCCTCAAGGAAGAACGAGAACGCCACGAAGTTCATGTTCACTGCCAGCAACATCAGCTCGATCGACATCAGCAGGATGATGATGTTCTTGCGGTTGATGATGATGCCGGCGATGCTGATGCCGAAAAGCACGGCACTGAGCACGAGGTAGTGTGACAGCGGGATCATCCGATCGCGTCTCCATCGGCCGTACGCGGCGATGCGCGCCGGCCGGTTATCGTTGTTCGGAGTCCATGCGGACGACGCGCAGGCGATCGTCCTTGCTCACCTGCACTTGCTGCGAGGGCGTCTGGTACTTGGTCGTCTCGGGGCGCTTGCGCATCGTCAGCGCAATCGCCGAGATGATCGCCACGAGCAGGATCACCGCCGCGAGCTCGAACTCGTAGAGATAGTCGGCGTAGAGCAGGCGCCCGAGCGCCTCGGTATTGCTGTAGTCCGCGGGCGCACGGGCCGGCGCACCATACTCGCCCTGGCGGAAGTACTGCGTGCCCACGATCAACGCGAGCTCGGCGATCACAACGACGCCCACGAGCGCACCCAGGGGGAGGTAGCGCACGAAACCCTCGCGTGTATGGGCGATATTGACGTCGATCATCATCACGACGAACAAGAACAGCACCATCACGGCGCCCACGTAGACCACGATCAGAACGATGCCCAGGAACTCCGCCTCAAGCAGCAGCCACAGCCCGGCCGCGGTGAAAAACGCAAGCACCAGGAACAGCACCGAGTGCACCGGGTTGCGCGCGGTGATCACCCGCAGGGCGGCCGCTATCATGACCGCCGCGAACAACCAGAACGTGATGATCTCGAGGGGCATCGGACTCCCTAGCGTCAGCGGTAAGGCGCGTCCAGCTCGCGCGCCCGGGCAATTTCTTCTTCGTATTTGTCTCCGATCGCCATGAGCTCCGGCTTGGTGATGATCTGTTCACCGCGCTGCTCGAAGTGGAACTCGTGGATGTGGGTCTCGACGATCGAGTCCACCGGGCACGACTCCTCGCACAGCCCGCAATAGATGCACTTGAACAAATCGATGTCGTAGCGCGTCGTCCGTCGCGAACCGTCCTCGCGCTCCTCCGACTCGATCGTGATCGCCAATGCGGGGCAGATGGCCTCGCAGAGCTTACAAGCGATGCAGCGTTCCTCGCCGTTGGGATAGCGGCGCAGCGCGTGCAGGCCGCGGAAGCGCGGCGATTTCGGCGTCTTCTCCTCGGGATAGGCGATCGTGACCTTGCGCGAGAAGAAATGCCGCCCCGTCAGGCGCATGCCCTTGAGCAGCTCCAACAGCAGGAACGTCTTGAAAAAGCGCGTAATTGCACTCATCGCTGACACCTCCCGGCTCGTGCCGGTGTCTCGACGGCGCCGGTCAGGCGAACCACGGCGCCACCTCGTAGAAGGCCATCACCCCCTCGACGAAGATCCAGATGATCGTGACCGGGATGAAGACCTTCCAGCCCAGGCGCATGATCTGGTCGTAGCGGTAGCGTGGGAACGTCGCGCGGAACCACAGGTACAAAAAGGCCATCGCCAGCGTCTTGAGCAGGAACCAGTGGACGCCATCCTGCAGGATGAGCCAATCGCCGGCCCAAGCGTCCGGCCACGGCGCATTCCAGCCGCCGAGGAAGAACACACCCGCCAATGCGGCGATCAGGATCATGTTGGCGTACTCGGCCAGGAAGAAGATGGCGAACGCCATGCCGGAATACTCGACGTGGAAGCCGGCGACGATCTCGGCCTCACCCTCGGCCACATCGAAGGGGAGGCGGTTGGTCTCGGCCACCCCCGAGATCCAGTAGACCACGAACAACGGCAGCAGCGGGATGAAGTGCCAGTTCCAGAACCACCCCTCCTGCGCCTGGGTGATCAGCCCCAGGTTCATGCTGCCGCCGACCATGAGCACGCCCACCAGGGCAAAGCCCATGGCGATCTCGTAGGCCACCATCTGCGCCGCCGCGCGCAACGCGCCCAGGAAGGCGTATTTCGAGTTCGACGCCCAGCCCGCGATGATCACGCCGTAGACGCCCAGCGACGTCATCGCTAGGACGTAGAGCAGCGCGGCGTCGATGTCGGCGAGGATCCAGCCCTCGTTGAAAGGGATCACCGCCCACGTCGCCAGCGACGGCCCGATCGACAGGACGGGGGCGAGCAGGAACAGGAAGCGATTCGCGTTGGTCGGCAGGATCACTTCCTTGGACAGGAGCTTGAGTCCATCGGCGATGGGCTGGAGCAGACCATAGGGGCCGACGCGATTGGGCCCGCGCCGGCGCTGCATCGCCCCCATGACGCGGCGCTCGGCATAGGTGAGATAAGCCACCGCGAGCATCAGCGGCACGACGATCGCCAGGATCTTGAGGTTGATCAGGACGAAGGTCTGTACCCCGCCCGGGAACCCCTGCCATATGTCGAGGGTGGTCTCGATCATCCCGGGCTACGCCTTTGCGAGCTCGATCGGTCCATGGACCGGGCCAAGCTCGGCCGTCGCCTCCAGCCCCAGCGGGATCCAGGCGGTGGCGCTCGGGATACCGGGGTCGAACGTTACGGGCAGTACCTGCTCACAATCGCCCTGGCGCACCACGAGCTGATCGCCCTCGGCCGCGCCCAAGGCCGCCGCGTCGCTCGGGGCCAGGCGGACCTCGGCGACCCCGGCATCGGCGGCCTCTTGCAGCGGCTGCGAGCGCCGCACCAACGGATCCACCGAGTACATCGGGACGTCGCCGCTGCGGGTGTAGCCGCCGCTCTCGCGGTCGGCGCTCGCGGCGACCTCGGTGGTCACCGCATTGTCGAGTACAAGCTCACGGCACTCCTCCTTGAGCTCGCGGCGCACCTCCGCCGCGGCGAAATACTGGAAGCCCGCGACGTCGAGCGCGTTGGCGAGCACGCGCAGGACCTTCCACGTAGGTCGGCCGTCACCCGGCACCGCGCCGGCGGCTTCGAAGTTCTGCCAGAGCCCCTCGGCATTCACGAGCGTGCCGTCGGTCTCGGCGAAGGTCGAGCCGGGCAGGATCACCTCCGCGTACTGCAGCATCGCATCGGTGGTGAACGGGGTGACGGCGACCACCCGGTTTGCCTGGTCCATCGCCGCGCGCGCCGCACCCGGGTCGGCCATATCGAGCTCGGGCTCGACCCCAAGCAACAAATACCCACCGCGCGGCGTTTGCACGAGCTCGTTGGCATTGGCACCGCGCTGCGCCACGGCGCCACCGCCGGCACCGCGATGGGGCACGGCCCCGGCGAGCCAACCGCCGGCGGCGTTGCCTGCCTCGGGGAGATAGCCGAACCGGGCACCCGCGAGCGATGCCGTCGCCGCCGCCAGTGTGCGCAGGCGGGCGAGATCGGGATGGCTCAGCGCGAGATTGCCCAGCAGGATCGTGGTCGACTCGCCCGCGACCAGCGCCTCCGCGACGGCGCGGTCATCGTCGTCGGGCACGGCCGCCTCGAACGCAGGGCGTACATGCGGCGGGATCGCCTCGCCGGCGCGCTCCGCCACGGCCCGGCCCACGGCCGCCATTCGCTCGGCAAGCGAGTGGGGGTGGACCACGAGCTCGCGGTCAATAGCGTAGTTCCAGCTGAACACGCGCGGGTTGAGGAACGAGATGCGGGCCCCGTCGCGCACCGCGGCCTTGCGCAGCCGGTGATTGATCATCGGCTGCTCCTTGCGCACGTTCGAGCCCACCAGCAACGCGGCATCGACCGACTCGATCTGCTCGATCGACTGGCCCAGCCAGGGCATCACGGGCGCGTGGTCCTCGTCGGAGAAATCGAGATGGCGCAGCCGGTGATCCACGTGCGGGCTGCCCAGCGCGCGCGTGAGGCGCTGGCCCAGGTACTGCTCCTCGATGGTCGCGTAAGGCGACACCAGCGTGGCCAGCCCATCGGCGCCGTGAGCATCGATCACGGCCCGCAGCGCATCGCGCGCCGCCGGCAGCGCCACGTCCCAATCGACCTCCTCCCAGACGCCGTCGTACTTGACCAACGGCCGCATCACCCGGTCCTCGTGGTAGAGGCCGTGGCAGCTATAGCGGTCGCGGTCGGCGATCCAGGTCTCGTTGATACGCTCATTCTCGCGTGGGACGACACGCATGATGCGCCCGCGGCGCTGGTGCATGTAGAGGTTGGAGCCGACGCTGTCGTGGGGCGACACGGTGGCCTGCTGCATCAGCTCCCACGCACGGAAGGTGTAACGCGCGGGCTTGTTAGTGAGCGCGCCCACCGGACACAGGTCGATGACATTGCCCGATAGCTCCGAGGTCATCATGCGCCCGACATAAGTGCCGATGCGCATGTCCTCGCCGCGGCCCGTGGCACCGAGCTCCTTGACCCCTGCGATCTCCTCGCCGAAGCGCACACAGCGCGTGCAGTGGATGCAGCGCGTCATGTCGGTGGCGATCAGCGGGCCGAGGTCCTCGTCGGCGACGGCGCGCTTGCCCTCGGTGAAGCGCGAGATGCCCTCGCCGTAGCCGAGCGACAGATCCTGCAGCTCGCACTCGCCGCCCTGATCGCAGACGGGGCAATCGAGCGGGTGATTGATCAGCAGGAACTCGAGCGTGCCCCGCTGCGCGTCCAGCGCCGTCTTCGACGCCGTCCACACGCGCATGCCCTCGGAGACGGGCGTCGCGCACGCCGGCAGCGGCTTGGGCGCCTTCTCCACCTCAACCAGGCACATGCGGCAGTTCGCCACCACCGGAAGCTTCTTGTGATAGCAGAATCGGGGGACGTCGATGCCGGCGGCGTCGGTCGCCTCGATCAGCATCGCGCCCTTGCGGGCCCGGAGTGGCTGACCGTCGACCTCGATCTCGACCATCTCGACTTGCTGCTCAGTCTTTTCCGTCATGGTCACCCAGCTAGTGAACGGAGCCGATCAGGCCGCCGCGGCGCGGTCGGCCAACATGCTGCGCCCATGCTCGATGTAGTACTCGAACTCGGGGCGGAAGTGGCGCAGGAAACTGCGCACGGGCATCGCCGCGGCGTCACCCAGCGCGCAGATGGTGCGGCCCTCGATGCGCCGCGCGACATGCTCGAGGCGCTCGAGATCATCCATGCTCGCCTCGCCCTGGCGGATGCGCGTGATCATGCGATAGAGCCAGCCCGTGCCCTCGCGGCACGGGGTACACTGACCACACGACTCGGACATGTAGAACCGCGAGATGCGCTGCAAGGCCTCGACCATGTCGGTGCTCTCGTCCATCACGATCACAGCGCCCGACCCGAGCATCGAGCCCGCCTTGGTGATCGCGTCGAAGTCCATGTTCGTCTCGAGCATCGTCGCCGCGGGGACCACGGGCACCGACGAGCCACCGGGGATGACCGCCTTGAGCTCGCGGCCGTAGCGCACCCCACCGGCCATCTCCAGAAGCTCGGAGAACGGCGTGCCCAGCGGCACCTCGAAGTTGCCCGGGCGCTCGACGTGGCCCGTCACTGAGAAGATCTTGGTGCCGCCGGCGTTGGCGACGCCGAGCTCGGCGAACCACTCGCCGCCGCGGCGGATCACCGTCGGCACCGACGCCAGCGTCTCCGTGTTGTTGACCGTCGAGGGTAGGCCGTAGACGCCATACTGCGCCGGAAACGGCGGTTTGAAGCGCGGCAGGCCCTTGTTGCCCTCGAGCGACTCCAGCAACGCGGTCTCCTCGCCGCAGATATAGGCGCCGGCGCCGAGGACGTTGTAGATGTCGACGTCGATGCCGGTGCCCTGGATGTTGTTGCCCAGCCAGCCGTTGTCGTAGGCCTCGTGCAGCGCCTGCTCGACGTGGCGATAGACCTCGTCCATGAACTCGCCACGCAGATAGTTGTAGCCGATCGTCGCGCCCATGGTGAAGCAGCCGATCGCCATGCCCTCGATCATCGCGTGCGGGTTGTAGCGCAGCAGATCGCGGTCCTTACAGGTGCCCGGCTCGGACTCGTCCGAATTGCACACCAGATACTTCTGGCCCGGCTGATTGCGCGGCATGAAGCTCCACTTGATGCCGACCGGGAAACCGGCGCCGCCGCGACCGCGCAGATTGGAGGTCTTGAGCTCCTCGATGATCTCCTCACGGGTGAGCTCGCCGTTGAGCACGCGCTGCCACGCCTCGTAGCCCCCGACCTGGCGGTAGCTCTCGTAGGCCCAGGGCTCGTCGAACTCGAGCGTGGCGTAGCACACCTTGTTGAGCTTTTCCGGATCGACCATGGGCGAACTACTCCAGCTGATCCAGGATCTCGTCGACCCGCTCGGGCGTGAGATCGGTGTAGTAGACGTGATCCACTTGCATCATCGGGGCACCGCGGCAGGCCGCCAGGCACTCCTCCTCCTGCTTGAGGAAGATACGCCCGTCGGCGGTGCTCTCGCCACGCTTGCACCCCAGCTTGTGCTCGACATGGGCGATCAGATCGTCGGCGCCGCACAGCATGCACGAGATATTCGCGCAAATCGATACACTGTGGCGACCGACCGGCTCGGTCTCGATCATCGAGTAGAAGGTCGCGACCTCGTAGACCGACACGCACGGCAGATCCATGTAATCGGCGACCGCATCCATGAGCTCGGTGCTGACCCAACCGCCGTTGTCGTGCTGGGCCGCCATCAACGCCTGCAGCAGCGCGGACTTGCGCCCCTCGTGGGGGAACTTGGCCATCCACGCATCGATCTCGTGGCGCACGTGATCGCTGAGCAGATGGGACTGATCGTCTTCGCTCACCGGTCGACCTCCCCGAACACGAGATCCTGGGTGCCGATGACCGCCACGACGTCGGCGAGCATGTGGCCTTCGACCATCTCGCCGAAGTTCGACAGGTGCGCGAAACCGGGGGCACGCACCTTGAGCCGATAGGGCTTGTTGGCGCCATCGGAGACAATGTAGCAGCCGAACTCGCCCTTGGGCGCTTCCACCGCGGCATAAGCCTCACCCTCGGGCGTGCAGAAGCCCTCGGTGAAGAATTTAAAGTGGTGGATCAGGGCCTCCATGTCGGCCTTCATCTCCTCGCGGGCCGGGGGCGCGATTTTGCGGTCATCGATCATCACGGGCCCGGGGTTGTCGCGCAACCACGAAATGCATTGCTTGATGATGCGCACTGACTGGCGCATCTCCTCAATGCGCACCAGATAGCGGTCGTAGCAGTCGCCCTTGGTGCCCACGGGCACGTCGAATTCCATGCGGTCATAGACCTCATAGGGCTGCTTCTTGCGCAGATCCCACTCGACGCCCGAGCCGCGCAGCATGGGGCCAGTGAAGCCAAGCTCGATGGCGCGATCCGGCCCCACCACACCGACATCGACCAGGCGCTGCTTCCAGATCCGATTGTCGGTGAGCAGCGTCTCCATCTCGGCGAGCTGGTCGGGGAAGCGATCGCAGAAATCATCGATGAAGTCGAGCATCGTGCCCGAACGGGCCTCGTTGAGCTCATCGACCTCGCGCTTGGAGCGCCAGCGCGAGGCCTCGTACTTGGGCATGAAATCGGGCAGGTCGCGGTGGACCCCGCCGGGCCGATAGTACTTGGCGTGCATGCGCGCGCCCGAGACGGCCTCGTAGACGTCCATGAGCTCCTCGCGCTCGCGGAATGCGTAGAGGAAGACCGTCATCGCGCCGATGTCGAGGCCGTGCGCACCGAGCCACAGCAGGTGGTTCAGGATGCGCGTGATCTCGTCGAACATCACGCGGATGTACTGCGCACGGATCGGCGGCTCGATGCCCAGGAGCTTCTCGATGGCGAGCACATAGCCGTGCTCATTGCACATCATCGAGACGTAGTCGAGGCGGTCCATATAGCCCACGCTCTGGACGTAGGGCTTGGTCTCGGCGAGTTTCTCGGTCGCCCGATGCAGCAGACCGACGTGCGGATCGGCACGCTGGACGACCTCGCCATCCATCTCCAGCACCATCCGCAGCACACCGTGGGCCGCGGGGTGCTGCGGACCGAAGTTGAGGGTGAAGTTCTGTATCTCAGGCATTGCCGTCGCCCTCTTGCTCGGAATGGGCGTAGCGGTTGTCGTCGCGGATCGTTTTGGGCACGAGCACGCGCGCCTCGATGCTCACGGGCTCGTAGACGACGCGCTGTTTCTCCGGGTCGAAGCGCATCTCGACATTGCCGACCAGCGGGAAGTCCTTGCGGAACGGATGGCCCACGAAGCCGTAGTCGGTGAGGATGCGCCGCAGGTCCGGATGGCCGTCGAACAGGATGCCGAACAAATCGAACGCCTCGCGCTCGAACCAGTTCGATCCGGGCCAGATGTCGGTGAGCGTGGGCAGCACCGGGGCATCGTCTTCGGGCGCGTAGCAGCGGATCCGCACGCGCTGATTGTGCGTGTAGGACAGCAGGTGGATGACCGCGGCGAAGCGCGGCATCGAGGTGGCGCTACCGGGCATCTCGTCGCCAAAGTGCAACCGGCCCGTCGTCCCGGTGTCCTCGACGCCCCGCGAATAGCCGCTGGGGCTGTCGTCGCCGCGGGCCCACTCGTCGACGCCGTAGTTGAGGTAGTCAACGCCGCAGAGGTCGGTGAGCTGCTCGAAGCGGAAGGGCTCTTCGTCGCGCAGGGCCCGGGCGACATCATGCAGCCGCTCGGCGGGCACCACGATCTGCGCAGTGCCGTCGCGGCCGATCGTGCAATCGCTGATCACCCCGGCGAAGCGCTCGGACAACGCCTCTGCGAGCGCGCGCGTGCGGTCACTCATCACGCTCTCCCTTCCCAACCCGGCACGCGGGCCACCCTAGCGTGCAATCGTCTCGGTACGGCGGATCTTCTTCTGCAGCTGGAGCACCCCGTAGAGCAGGGCCTCCGCAGTCGGCGGGCAACCGGGCACATAGATGTCGACCGGGACGATGCGGTCACAACCGCGCACCACCGAGTAGGAGTAGTGGTAGTAGCCACCGCCGTTGGCGCACGAGCCCATCGAGATCACCCAGCGCGGCTCGGCCATCTGGTCGTAGACCTTGCGCAAGGCGGGTGCCATCTTGTTGCACAGGGTGCCCGCGACGATCATAACGTCGGACTGACGCGGGCTCGGGCGGAACACGATACCGAAACGGTCCATGTCGTAGCGCGCAGCCCCGGTGTGCATCATCTCCACAGCACAGCAGGCCAAGCCGAACGTCATGGGCCACAACGACCCTGTGCGCGCCCAGTTGAGCACCTTGTCCGCCGAAGTGGTGACGACGCCCTTCTCGAGAACGCCTTCTATTCCCATTCAAGGGCCCCCTTCTTCCACTCATAGATGAAGCCGATGACCAACAGCCCGAGGAACAAGCCCATCGCCAGGAATGCCGACAGCGCAATCTCGTCGAGCACCACGGCCCACGGGAAGAGGAACGCGATCTCCAGGTCGAAGATGATGAACAGGATCGCCACGAGGTAGTAGCGCACGTCGAACTTCATGCGCGAGTCCTCGAACGCCTCGAAGCCGCACTCGTAGGGCGAGGTCTTCTCGGCGTCCGGCCGGTAGGGGCCGATGATCCGCCCCAATACCAGCGTCACGAGGCCCACCAACAACCCGATGAACAAAAAGACAAGGATCGGGACATAGTTCGCGATCATGCTCATCCCCGGATTCGATCGCGCCCCGCGAGCGGGCCCGCGCGATCGGGCCTATGCGGTCATGGCGAGCTCAGCAATCGACCGGCCCGCCGTCGGGAAATTTTATCATAAAAAAGCCCGCCTGCACGGCCCGGCCTCCGACCGAACCGCCCAAGCGGGCTCGCCTGTATGGTGCCGACGCCCGGACTCGAACCGGGACGGCCAAAGTGGCCACTACCCCCTCAAGATAGCGCGTCTACCATTTCCGCCACGTCGGCATCACTCGACTATTGGGCGCCTGCCGCTGCCGTGTTTATTCCTCGACCGGCGGCAGGTCATCGCCTTCGCCGCCGCCTTCAACCGGCACGGACTCCTCAGCAGGCGTGTCACTGCCCGACTGCGTCTCCTCCTCGCCCTCGGCCGGCGCCTGATCGACGACACTGTCCGTCGTTTCGCCCCGATTCGCCGCCATGACGGCGAGGGTGAGGCTAGTCACGAAGAACAGCGTCGCGCAAGTCGTCGTCAACCGGGTCAGGAACGAACCCGATCCCGCGGGGCCGAACACCGTGCCGGACGAGCCGCTGCCGAAGGCGGCGCCCGCATCGGCCCCTTTACCTTGCTGGATAAGGACGAGGCCGATCAATCCCAAGGCCAGCAGCACATGCAGGACCAGTACGATCGTTTCCATAGATTCCGAAACCGCTTACTCGGGCGACGCCGCGCGGCAGATCGCCAGGAATTTGTCGGCGTCGAGCGAGGCCCCGCCGACCAGTGCGCCGTCGATGTCGGGCTGGGCGAAAAGCTCGGCCGCGTTGTCGGGCTTCACGCTACCGCCGTAAATAATACGCGTGCGCTCGGCCAGGTCGCCATCGAGCGCCGCGAGTCGGGAGCGCACCGTCGCGTGCATCGCCTGGGCCTGCTCCGTCGTGGCTGCCCGACCCGTGCCGATCGCCCAGACCGGCTCGTAGGCGACCACGACCCCCTCGAGCCGCTCGGCACCGAGCCCCAAAACGGGCTCGAGCTGGGCCGCCACGACCGCCTCGGCGTGCCCCACATCGCGATCCTCCAGGGACTCGCCCACGCAGACGATCGGCGCCAGGCCCGCTTCGAATGCTGCCCGCGCCTTCGCGGCCACCCCGTCGCTCGTCTCATGGTGGCGCGCCCGGCGCTCCGAGTGGCCCACGATGGCGTAACGGCAACCGAGCTCGGCGAGCATCCAGGCCGCGACCTCGCCCGTGAAAGCGCCTTCGACCTCGTCGGAGACATCCTGCGCACCGACTCCGACCGCCCCCCCTGCGGCCTCCTCGCCCACAGCGGCCAGATGCACAAAGGCCGGGCACACCACCACCTCCACACCGCGCGGTGCGCGCCCCAGAACCGAAGCAGTCAGCGCGCGGGCACCCGCGGCGGACCCATTCAGTTTCCAATTGCCTGCGACGAGTGCCGAGCGCATCCCGGACCTGTCGGTGCCATCCAGAGCGTCGCGATCATACACGCCAGCCCAACCCGACTCAAATACACTTTCCTGCCCTCGGCCAGAGCCGGATACCTATCGACGCCGCTTTCCCAGCGCGCCCCTCAAGCACTTGCCCAAGACCCACTAAACCAATCGCTCCCCCAATCCGCCGCAAACCATGATGCTATCTAACCACAGCCACCACACTCACACGGGACGTTGTAGCAATCCCATTCGTTATAGCACGACATAGACACGTGGCACCCCAAACTCTGACTGCTCCGCACCCGATTGCGCACTGTCCGGCGTCAACATCGACGAAACCTTTGGCGGAAGCGACGGAGCCCGTGATGGCGTATTCGAACTCGATGATGGCGACGATGTGTCGATATACACCGATATCGTGCGCGCTCCTGACGGTGACGTACTCGTTGCCGGCTATCGCTCTGGAACAACCACGGATCTCGTCGTCACGCGGTTGGATCCCGGCGGTGCCCCTCAATGGAGCCAAGGCATCGACGATGACGATCTGCAAAGCAGTCTAGCATCGGGATCGCCCAACCTACCGCCGCAGCCGAATGTGCTCGTCGACGGTAACGGACGCGTCGTGCTCGTCACCGACGCCATCCGCAACAATGGTAACCGGGATATCCTATTCGTACGCTTGGCCCCCACCGACGGGAGCATCCAAACGGATCTGCTCGTCGACAGCACGGCCGAAGGGCCAGACCGCGCTCAGTCGGCTTACGATGCCGCATTCGACGACGAGGGCAATCTCTACGTTGCAGGCGATTCACTCGATTCGGCGACGGATGGGCAGTCTGCCGGCTTTCTGGCGCGTATCGATGCATCAACGCTCGACGACAAGACGGGCAATGTAAGCGATAGCGCGATCAAGTGGGTTCAAACGACCGACTTGGGCCCCAGTGAAACGCGTTACGAGGGGCTCGCCATCGACTCGGCGAACGGTCAGGTCGTCGCTGCCGGCTGGACGGAAGAAAGCGAAAGCGTCGCCAAGGAAACGTTCGTGCGTCGTGCAATGCTTAGCGACGGAACACGGGTGTCGAGCGACGACACCGAAATCGGCAAGGAAACCGATACGGCGACCGAGGCACAAGCCCTCGATGCCACCCAGACCAGCGATGGCCCGGTGATCGTCGGTCGCCTCGAAAACAACCTGGATGCCGACACCGATACTGAGGCCATCGTATTCCGCCTCAACGCCGACCACAGCGTGGACGCGGACTTCGGCACCACTCGGGTCACCCCACCGGGCGACAAGAGCCGCATCCTAGCGCACGGCGTGCGGGTGGACGGCGACAGCGGGATTCTCTTCACGGGGTCCGCCGGAACGGGAACTGACGAAGCGTTGATTACCGGCCGCCTCTCCCCCGATGGATCAGTGGACGGTTTGTTCGCCATCGATGGGTTCACTCAGTGGGTGTACCGCAGCAATGGCCAGTCGGCGCGGGATCGAGGCGCCGCGCTCACTACCAACAGCGACGACCAATTCGTACTCGCCGGCGCTTTCAACGAAGATGCCACCGCATCCGGTAGCCGCAACCAAGCGGCCGCCATGGCCTTCACCAGCGACGTTTTCAGTGACGATGACGGCAGCGGCGACGGAGGGGATGACGGCGACGATAGCGGTGGCGACGGCGGTGGTTCCGGCGGCGGTGGCGGTGGCGGTGGCGGTGGTGCTACAGGCTACCTTCTCGGGTTGCTCCTGTTTGCCCTGCTCGTACCGCTACGGTCTCGCAACTCGCTACGGTGGCTGAACAACCTAGTCGCAACAGTCGGCGGAAAGCCAGGGCTGGCGGAAGGAGCTCGACGCGCCGTCGATGAGCGACCATTGAGTGCTAGCAACCGTCACGTTGGGTCCTAGCAACAGTCGCGCTTGCACAGAGCCCACGTGGCCGCGCTGTGGCGCGCACGGGGCGGCGGGCCGCTAGGACTGGACGGCCGGCGTCGCCGTGGCGTAGGCAGCGCGCACGGACGCGGCGATGTGTTCCGCCAACTGGTGCAAGCGTTCTTCCTCGGGCCCTTCCACCATGACGCGGATCTTGGGCTCCGTGCCCGATGCGCGCAGCAAAACACGCCCGGCATCGCCGAGCTCGGCCTCGACCGCCTCGACCGCTGCGCGCACCTGCTCGTCGCTCATCGGGTCGACACGCTCGGCCAGCGGGACGTTGACGAGCACTTGGGGATAGTAGGGCATGGCCGAAGCGAGGTCGTCGAGCGCTCGACCCGTCGTGACCATGCGCTCGAGGATCTGCAGCGCCGATATGATGCCGTCACCGGTGGTGGTGCGATCGAGCGAGACGATGTGCCCGGACGACTCGCCGCCCAGCCACCAACCGCGTGCATGGAGCTGCTCGAGCACGAAGCGGTCGCCGACGGCGGCGCGCACGAACGGAACCCCCATGGCGTCGAGGGCGCGGGCGAGGCCGAGATTCGACATCTGTGTGCCGACCACGCCCCCATAGAGCTCGCCGCGCTGTTGACGCGCCTGGGCCATGATCAGCAGCAGTGCGTCGCCATCGATGACGCGGCCGCAGTGATCGGCCATGATCACCCGGTCGCCATCGCCGTCGAGCGCGATCCCGGCATCCGCACCCGTAGCGACCACCTGCTCGCACATGGCATCGGGATCGGTCGAGCCACAGCCATCATTGATGTTGAGACCGTCGGGATCGGTCCCGATGGTGCTGACCTCGGCCCCAAGCTCGCGGAATACCCGGGGCGCGACCGCATAGGTCGCGCCGTGGCCCGCGTCGACGACGAGCTTCATGCCCGTGAGATCGGTACCGAACGGGATGGTGCTCTTACAGAACTCGATATAGCGGCCCGCGGCGTCATCGATGCGCGCGGCCCGGCCGAGCTCTGCGGAGTCCGCCGTCGTGATCGGCTCGTCCAGCTTGGCCTCGATCTCCGCCTCGACCGAATCGGCGAGCTTCATGCCCGCACTGCAGAAGAATTTCACCCCGTTGTCCCAATAGGGATTGTGCGAGGCGCTGATCACGACACCGGCGGATTGGCGGAATGTGCGCGTGAGATACGCGATCGCCGGCGTCGGCATCGGTCCGACCAGGCGTGTGCTCACGCCACCGGCCGCCAGACCGGCCTCCAGCGCGGACTCGAACATGTAACCGGACAGCCGGGTATCCTTGCCGATCAGCACCTCGCGGCTGCCACGCGCGGCCAGTACCGAGCCGGCGGCCCAGCCCAGCCGCAGCACGAACTCGGCCGTCATGGGGCACTCGCCGACCCGTCCGCGGATACCGTCTGTACCGAAGTAACGTCCGCCCACCGCGCTACTCTCCCCTGATCGTCGCGCGCGTGATCGCCAGTGCGTCCCGCGTCGGCCCTAGGTCGTGGGTCCGGATGATACGCGCGCCCCGCTCGGTGGCCATCACCGCAACCGCCAAGCTGCCGTAGAGGCGCTCGCTCGCGGGTTTGCCCTCGAGCAGGTCACCGATGCTGCGTTTGCGCGAAAAGCCCACCAGCAGCGGCTTTTGTAGCCGGGCAACCAGCTTATGCAGATCGCGCAGCAATGTCATGTTGTGCGCGGTGGTCTTGCCGAATCCGAAGCCCGGGTCGACCACCACACGCTCGGCCCTGATCCCGGCTCCCTCGCACGCGCTGAGCCGTTGGGACAGGAAGTCACCCACCTCACGCACGACATCATCATAGCGCGGATCCGATTGCATCGTGCGCGGCTCGCCCTGCATATGCATCACACACACCGGCACATCGACGCGCGCCATCGCCTCCAGCGCCCCGGGTGCACACAGCGCGCGCACGTCGTTGACCATGGCCGCGCCGGCGGCGACCGCCTCGGCCATGATCTCGGGCTTGCTCGTGTCGATCGAGATCGGCACGGCGATGCGTCTCGTGAGGGCCTCGATCACCGGCATCACACGCCGGCGCTCCTCCTCGAGCGAGACGTCTTCTGCGCCGGGACGGGTCGACTCCCCCCCGATGTCGACAATGTCGGCACCGGCATCGGCGTGGCGCTGCGCCTGGGCGACGGCATCCTCGGGATCCAGATAGAAGCCGCCGTCCGAGAACGAATCGGGCGTGACGTTGAGTACGCCCATCACGAGCGGCTCGCTCGAGTGGATGCGCTCCAGCAACCGGTCATTCGCCGTCATGTTCTGATGGGCTCTTTCGGTCGTTTGAACGGGGGTGGGCGGAAAGAGGTGCGCACCGGTCGCCTGCGAGCGCCGGTGCGCGCCTCGATCGCGGCATGGAGGGCGGTTCAGTGCTGACCGGCCGGGCGCCCCACCACGCCTTCGTCCTGGTCCGAGTCTTGGTCCTGCTCCGACGACGCCGCGTCCGACTCGCCCGATTGACCGGACGGCGGCCCACTGTCCTCGTCCCAATCCTTGGGCGGCGGTGGCTCGCGTCCATCCATGATGGCGTCGATCTGGCGGCTATCGATGGTCTCGTACTTCATCAACGCCTCGGCCATCTTGTGGAGCTTGTCCATGTTCTCCTGCAGGATCCGATCGGCGCGCTCGTAGTTGCGATCGATGAAGTGGCGAATCTCCTCGTCGATCGCATGCTGCGTGTCGTCGGACATGTGCTTGTGCTGCGTCACCGACCGACCGAGGAAGACCTCGTTCTCATCCTCGCCGTAGGACAATGGGCCCAGCTTGTCCGACAAGCCCCACTTGGTCACGCAGTTGCGCGCAATCTGGGTGGCGCGCTCGATGTCGTTGGACGCGCCCGTGGTCACCTTCTCGTTGCCAAAGATGAGCTCCTCGGCGATGCGCCCGCCGAACAGGCTCGAGATCTGGCTTTCGATCCCCCGCTTGGTCATGCTGTAGCGGTCCTGCTCGGGCAGGAACATCGTCACACCCATGGCACCGCCACGCGGGATGATGCTGACCTTGTAGACGGGATCGTGGTCGGGCACGAGCCGGCCAACGATCGCGTGACCCGCCTCGTGATACGCGGTCAGGCGTTTCTCGTCCTCACTCATCACCATGGAGCGGCGCTCGGCGCCCATGATGAGCTTGTCCTTGGCGCGCTCGAACTCCTCCATGGTCACGTTCTTGCGGTTGGCGCGTGCCGCGAACAGCGCCGCCTCGTTGACCAGGTTGGCCAGATCCGCGCCCGAGAAGCCGGGCGTCGCGCGTGCGATGGTGCGCGCGTCGACGTCGTCGCCGCAGGGCAGCTTCTGCATGTGCACGCGCATGATGTGCTCGCGCCCACGCAGGTCGGGCAGTGGCACCGTGACCTGGCGGTCGAAACGACCCGGGCGCAGCAGCGCGGGATCGAGCACATCGGGGCGGTTGGTCGCGGCGATCACGATCACGCCCTCGTTGCCCTCGAAGCCATCCATCTCGACGAGCATCTGATTGAGCGTCTGCTCGCGCTCGTCATGGCCGCCGCCAAGGCCGGCACCCCGCTGGCGCCCGACCGCGTCGAGCTCATCGATGAAGATGATACACGGCGCCTGCTTCTTGGCCTGGTCGAACATGTCGCGCACGCGCGAAGCACCCACGCCCACGAACATCTCGACGAAGTCCGAGCCCGAGATGGTAAAGAAGGGCACCTTGGCCTCGCCGGCGATGGCCTTGGCCAGCAGCGTCTTGCCCGTACCGGGCGGGCCCACCATGAGCACGCCGCGCGGGATCTGGCCGCCGAGGCGCTGGAACTTGCCCGGGTCCTTGAGGAAATCGACCAGCTCGACGACCTCTTCCTTGGCCTCGTCGACGCCGGCGACGTCGTTGAACGTCACCTTGACCTGGTCCTCGCCCATCAACTTCGCCTTGTTCTTGCCGAAGGACATCGCCCCCCGGCCCGCGCCACCGCCTTGCATCTGGCGCATGAAGAAGAAGAACACGGCGAGCAGCAGCAGGAACGGGAACCAGCTGATAAAGATCTGGGTGAGCATCGACGTGCTCTCGGGCGGCGACGCCGTGATGGTCACGTTGTTCTCGAGGAGGTCGCCCACCAGTGCCCGATTGTCCTCTTCCGGGCTGAACGTCAGGAACTTGTCGCCGCCGGCGTACTCGCCCTCTATGCGGCGCCCGTCGATGAGCACCTCCGATACCTCGCCCGCCTGCACATCGGACAGGAACTCGTTGTACGGGACTTCTTCACGCGGCGTCGGCTGCTGCCCGAAATTATTGAAAACGGACATCAGCACGACCGCGATGACGACCCAAAGCAGTATGTTCTTGAACAGATCGTTCACGGATACCTCAATTTCGCCGTACGCGCCCGCAGGCGCGCCCAAAGCCAACTCCGACCGTACTACACATGCTTGCGACCCGCCAGGACGTAGATCTCGCGCGAGCGGTCGCGCGAGGCGTCCGGCTTGCGGATCCGGACCTGCGCGTATTCACCCTTTAGGCCCTTGACAAAGGCATCGCTGCCCTCGCCCTGGAACGTTTTCGTCAACAGCGTCCCGCCCGGTTTCAATACCCGCCCGGCGAGGTCCTGGGCCAGCTCGGCCAAAGCCATCGCCGCGGGCTGATCGACGGCGTCGATGCCCGACAAATTGGGGGCCATGTCCGACAGTACAAGATCGGCCCACTCATCGCCCAATGCCGCGAGCACGCCCTCGAGCACCTCGGACTCGTGGAAATCGCCCTGGACGAAGGTCACCCCCGCGATCGCGTCCATGGGCAGCACGTCGCTGGCGACGACCCAGCCCTTGTCACCGACACGCTCGGCGGCGTACTGCGACCAGGCCCCGGGCGCGGCCCCGAGATCCACCACCCGCATATTGCGCCCGAGCAGGCCGTACTTACGGTCGAGCTCGATGAGCTTGTAGACCGAGCGCCCGCGATAGCAATCGGCCCGGGCCTGCTGGGTATAGGGATCGTCGAAGTGCTCGCGCAGCCAGCGCCGGCTGCTCTTGCTACGACCCATGCTCGCCTTCGCCCCGCCCGGGTTGGCCGCGCCGCGCCGCCAGTATCAATCCCAGCGCCCGGGTACGGATCCACAGGGCGCCGCCGATGCCGTAGGCTGCCAGTACCAGGAACTCGCGCAGCCCATCGAGCCAAACTCCCACCAGCGGGATGGCCGCCAGGCCGACCAACAGCACGGCCGCCAGCTCGCGCTTGACCGCGGCCAAGCCTTCCTGCGGCGCACCTGCTATAGTGTTGGACTGGTCATCATGGTCGGAGTTCACGGCATGCTCACCCGCTCGCAGGAGGCCTATCTTCGCGGGCACGCGCAAGCGCAAAAGCCCATCGTGCGCATCGGCCAGCGCGGGCTGACCGACGCGGTGCTCGCCGAGCTCGAGCGTGCCCTGTACGACCACGAGCTGGTCAAGATTCGGCTGGCGGGAACGGATCGCGACACGCGCAAGGCGTGGGTGGACGAGCTCGCCGACCGCACCGGCGCCGACGTCGTCCAGCGCATCGGCGCCACGGCCTCTTTGTTCCGCCGGAATGCGGACAAGCCGCGGCTGTCGTTGCCGGAATAAATCCGGCGCGCGGGCCTACTGGTAGCGGATCCCAACGACTTCGTACTCGCGCTGACCGCCCGGGGCGGCGACCTCGGCGACATCGCCCTCCTCCTTGCCGATCAAGGCACGCGCGATCGGAGAGCTCACCGAGATCAGGCCCTGATCGATGTCGGCCTCACCGTCACCGACGATCTGATACGTCACCTCCTCCTCGCTCTCCAGATCGAACAGATCCACCGTCGCACCGAAGACGATCTTGGTATTGCCCGCCAGCGTCGAGACATCGATCACTTCCGCACGCGAGAGCTTGTCCTCGAGCTCGCTGATGCGCCCCTCGATGAAGCCCTGCTGCTCGCGGGCCGCGTGGTATTCGGCGTTCTCCTTGAGATCACCGTGGGCGCGCGCCTCGGCGATGGCCTCGATCACCTGGGGCCGATCCACCGATTTCAGGCGATCCAGCTCCTCGCGGAGCTTGGCGGCACCGCGCGCGGTCAGCGGCGACTTGTCGGTCATGAGATCTCCTTGTGCAGTTGCTGCAGCCGGTTCACTTCCCCGTCCTCCGGGTAGGCCAGCGCGAGGCAGACCGCGCGCCCGCCCGCGATGGTCGTGGTGTAGGCGACCTTGTGATGCAACGCCTCGCGACGGATCGTGTACGAGTCCGCGATGGCCGATTTGCCCTCGGTCGTATTGACGATCAAGGCGATCTCGTCGTTCTTGATCATGTCGACGATGTGCGGGCGGCCCTCTTTCACCTTGTTGATATGCTTGCAATCGATCCCGGCCGCTTCAATGGCCGCCGCCGTGCCATGGGTGGCGACGATCTCGAAGCCGAACTCGGCCAACGAGCGTGCCAGCTCGGTCGCATCGGCCTTGTCGGCGTCGCGCACGGAGATGAAGGCCCGGCCGCTGCGCGGCAGCGGGTCGCCGGCCGCCATCTGGCTCTTGGCGAACGCCTCGCCGAAGCTGCGCCCGACCCCCATGACCTCGCCGGTCGACTTCATCTCGGGCCCCAGCAGGGGATCGACCCCCGCGAACTTGATGAAGGGGAACACCGATTCCTTGACGCTATAGTACGGCGGCGTGACCGACCCCGTCACGCCCTGACTGGCCAGCGAGACCCCCGTCATGCAGCGCGCCGCGACCTTCGCCAGCGGTACGCCGGTCGCCTTGGACACAAACGGCACCGTCCGCGAAGCGCGCGGATTGACCTCGAGCACATAGATCTCGTCACCCTGGAGCGCGAACTGGGTGTTCATAAGGCCGACGACGTCGAGCTCGCGCGCCAGCCCGCGCATCTGCTGGCGCAGGCGCTCCTGGGTGGCCTCGTCGAGCGTGTAAGGCGGCAGCGAGCAGGCCGAGTCACCCGAGTGCACGCCCGCCTGCTCGATGTGCTCCATGATGCCGCCGATGAAGACATCGCGGCCATCGGAGACGGCATCGACATCGACCTCGAGGGCATCGTCGAGGAACCGGTCGAGCAGCACCGGCGCCTCGTTGGACACAAGCACCGCCTCGCGCATATAGCGCACCAGATCCTCGTCCGAATGCACGATCTCCATGGCGCGGCCACCGAGCACGTAGGACGGGCGCACCATCAGCGGATAGCCGAGCTCGGCGGCGAGCTCGCGCGCCTCTTCGGGACCGCGCGCGGTGCAGTTGGGCGGCTGCTTGAGCCCGAGGCGTTCGATGAGCTGCTGGAAGCGGTCGCGGTCCTCGGCCGTGTCGATCGCGTCGGGCAGCGTGCCGATAATGGGCGCGCCCGCCGCCTCGAGCGCGCGCGCGAGCTTGAGCGGCGTCTGGCCGCCGAACTGGACGATCACGCCGGCGGGCTGCTCCGTGTGCAGGATCTCCAGGGTATCCTCGAGCGTCAGCGGCTCGAAGTAGAGCCGATCCGCGGTGTCGAAGTCGGTCGAGACCGTCTCCGGGTTGCAGTTGACCATGATGGTCTCAAACCCATCCTCGCGCAGCGCGAGCGCGGCGTGGACGCAGCAGTAGTCGAACTCGATGCCCTGGCCGACGCGGTTGGGCCCGCCGCCGAGCACCATGATCTTCTGGCGGTCGCTGGGCTCGGACTCGCACTCGGCCTCGTAGGTCGAGTACATATAGGCCGTGGCCGTGGCGAATTCGGCGGCACAGGTATCGACGCGCTTGTAGACGGGGCGGATCGCGAGCTCGTGGCGATAGGCGCGCACCTCGTCCTCGGTCGTCGCCATGAGTCGGGCCAGGCGATGATCGGCGAAGCCCATGCGCTTGAGTTCGCGCAGGCGCTCGCGCGTCATCGCCCGCAGCGAGGTGCCACGCAGGGCCTCCTCGGTATGCACCAGCGCCTCGATGTGGACCAGCCACCAGCGGTCGATCCAGGTGAACGCGTGGACGTCGTCGACCGTCCAGCCGCGGCGGAACGCCTCGGCGACGAACCAGATGCGCCGGTCGCCCGGCTCCTGTAGCTCGCGGCGCAGTTGCATGCGCGCCTCTTCGGGGTCCGCGTCGGGGGCGACCACCTCACCCAGACCGTCGGCGCCCGTCTCCAGCCCGCGTAGGGCCTTCTGCAACGACTCCTGGAACGAGCGCCCGATGGCCATGACCTCGCCCACCGACTTCATCTGCGTGGTCAGGCGCGGCTCGGCCGCGGGGAACTTCTCGAAGGTAAAGCGCGGCAGCTTGGTGACAACGTAGTCGATGCTGGGCTCGAACGAGGCCGGCACGGCCCCGCCGGTGATCTCGTTTCTCAGCTCGTCGAGGGTATAGCCCACCGCCAGCTTGGCCGCCACCTTGGCGATGGGGAAGCCGGTCGCCTTGGACGCCAGCGCGGACGAGCGCGACACGCGCGGATTCATCTCGATGACGACCATGCGCCCGGTATCCGGCTCGATGGCGAACTGGACATTGGAGCCGCCCGTGTCGACGCCGATACGCCGCAGCACCGCCAGCGACGCATCGCGCATGATCTGGTATTCCTTGTCCGTCAACGTCTGGGTAGGCGCTAGCGTGATCGAGTCGCCCGTGTGCACCCCCATTGGGTCGAGATTCTCGATCGAGCACACGATGATGCAGTTGTCCGCGTGATCGCGGACGACCTCCATCTCGAACTCCTTCCAGCCCAGCACCGACTCCTCGAGAAGAACCTCGTTGGTCGGCGAGAGCTCGAGGCCGCGCTTGCAGATGGACTCGAACTCCTCACGGTTGAAGGCGATGCCGCCGCCCGAGCCGCCCAGCGTGAACGAGGGGCGGATGATCACGGGGAAGCCGATGCGCGCCTGGGCGGCCTCGGCCTCGCTCCACGAGTGGGCAATGCGCGCATCCGGTGTCTCGAGACCGATATCGCGCATCGCGCTGCGGAACGCCTCGCGATCCTCGGCGGTGTCGATGGCCTCATGGGAGGCGCCGATCATCTCGACGCCGAAGCGCTCGAGCACGCCGTTGCGCTCCAGATCGAGTGCGCAGTTGAGCGAGGTCTGCCCGCCCATCGTGGGCAACAGCACATCGGGGCGCTCGGCCTCGATCACGCGCGCGACGACCGACCAATGCAGCGGCTCGATGTAGACCGCGTCCGCCATGGTGGGGTCGGTCATGATCGTGGCGGGATTCGAGTTGACCAGGATCACCCGATAGCCCTCTTCGTTGAGCGCCTTGCAGGCCTGGGCCCCGGAGTAGTCGAACTCGCACGCCTGACCGATGACAATCGGCCCAGCCCCGATGATCAGGATGCTCTGGATGTCATTGCGTTTGGGCATCGGATTCCTCGCGCGTGCGTTCGCAGCCGCGACCCGGCGACCGCCGGCCCGCATGTACCCGTCGCTTGTCTCGCGGGCGAACGCGGCTCAGCGGGTGCTCGCGCCGCCGCCTGCCATGAGCTCGATGAAGTGGTCGAACATGGGCCACACGTCGTGCGGCCCCGGACTGGCCTCGGGGTGGCCCTGGAAGCTGAACGCCGGCTGCTCCGTGTGATGGAGGCCCTGCGAGCTCCCGTCGAACAGCGAGACGTGGGTCGTGCGCAGCGTCGGCGGCAGCGTATCCATTTCCACGGCGAAGCCGTGATTCTGCGACGTGATGATGACACGCCCCGTGTCGAGCTCTTTGACCGGGTGGTTCGCCCCATGATGGCCGAACTTCATCTTGGTCGTACGCCCTCCGCAAGCCAACCCGAGCAATTGGTGCCCCAGACAGATACCGAAGGTGGGCACGCCCGCCTCGACGAACTGTGCGATCGCCTCGATGGCGTAGTCGCACGGCTCGGGATCGCCGGGCCCGTTCGACAGAAAGACCCCATCCGGGCGGCGCGCCAGGACGTCCTCGGCCGACGTATGCGCGGGCACGACGGTGACGCTGCAGCCCCGGTCGGCGAGCCGGCGCAGGATGTTGCGCTTGATGCCGAAGTCATAGGCGACGACATGGTAGCGCGCCGCCTCCGGCGCCGCCGGCTCCGGGTGACCACCCTCCAGCGTCCAGCTCCCTTGCGTCCAGCCGTAGGGCTCGACCGTCGTCACCGTGCGCACCAGATCGGCCCCCGAGAGCCCGGGGAAGGCGCGCGCCGTCTCGATCGCGGTATCGGCGTCCGCGTCGCTACCGGCGGCGATGCAGCCCGCCTGGGCCCCGCCCTCGCGAATGCGCCGGGTCAACGCGCGGGTATCGATGTCGGCGATGGCGACGACGCCGCGGCGTGCCAGAAAGGCCGAGAGACTGGATTGTTGGCGCCAGCTGCTGGCCACCGGCGGCAGATCACGCACGATGAGTCCTTCCGCATGAACCCGGTCGGCTTCCTCGTCCTCGTCGTTGGTGCCGGTGTTGCCGATGTGCGGGTAGGTCAGTGTGACCAGCTGATGGGCATACGACGGGTCGGTCAGGATCTCCTGGTAGCCCGTCATCGCGGTGTTGAAGACGACCTCGCCGACGGCCCGTCCCGTCGCACCGATCGCGGTGCCGTGGTACACCGTGCCATCGGCGAGTGCGAGCATCGCGGGTGTGGTCAAGGCATCCTCTCGCGGCTGGTCCGGTATCGCGGGGCCAGACACAGAAAACGGGAACACCCACGCGGGCCTTCCCGTTCACTCGCGCCCGCCAAGGCCTGGCCGGCGACCCTGCGCAAAACGGCGCGGATTCTACCCGCTGGGCCCCGAGATGTCCACGCGCGGCGTTGGCGCCGCGGCCAACGATAGGCCCGCGTCGCCGGAGTCCGGCAGCGCGGAGGCGATGCCGGCACCCCATGCTGTGCCCGCCTTGGCTGGGGCCGAGGCGGGCCTACAAGCTATTGGGTCGCCGCTCTGCCACCGACCGCATATCAGCGTTCCGGGCCCTTGCCAGCGCGCCCGGGTCACTTTTGTTGTGTACGCAACAAAATTGACCCAAAGAAGGGCACCCGGCTGGCTCGTCCCGCCCCCCATCCCTGATTGAGATTGGGGCGCGATCCCCTGCGCGTCGCGCGCACGACGGGGAATCCGGATTGCGAGACGATCGCAGGGCGATAGAGACGACGTCTCAGGATTGCTAGACCCAGGGCCCCTAGACGCCGCCGAGCACGCCAGAGCGCGGCGGAGCGGTCCGGCGCGCCAGCGGCCGCAGGGATGCGGCGATGCCCTCGTCAGCCCAGGGAGGGCCTGTCGAGCGCACCCGCCGCTCGGCCCGCGACGAGCGGCGGGGCGTTGTCCGTGCGACTAGGCCGGCGTCGCCTCCTCGCCCCAATCGACGACCTCGGCCAACAGGCCGGTCGCGAACGCCCCGCGCCGTAGCGTGAACGCCACGACGAGGTCTTCGCCGTCCCAGCGCCAGTCCAGGTCCTCGGCCGGCGCGCGCAACGGGCGCCGCTCGGTATGCGCACCCAGTCGCTCCAGGCCCGCCCGCAGGTCGGCCTCGTCGGCGAGCCAGGCGGCCTCGCGTTCCGCCATAGCGGCGGTGAGCGGCGATCGGCCACGGCCCCAAAGCGGCCCCGTGGGGTCGAGATCCAGGGCGGCGACGCGGCGCTCGACCGAGGCATCCGTGCCGTCATGGGTGAATATCGATCGGGTCCCGGCCAGCATCAGCGCCTCTCCGATGAGGGGGCTATCCCAGGTGCCATCGGCGACGCGTTGCGCAAGCACGCGATTGAACAGCCAGCTGCGTGCGGCCGAGATCACCATCGCCGGTGCGCGCGGCCGGCGCCGCTGCAACAAGTCGCGTGCGCGCTCGAGGTTGGCGCCCGCGTGGCCGAAGCGTTGGGCCCCGAAGTAGTTGGGAAAGCCCGACCGACTAATGGCGCGCAGGCGCTCATCGACGGCATCGCGGTCCCCATCGACGTCGCCCACGCGCAGGCAGAAGCGGTTGGCGCGATGGGTGCCGGGGCGCAGCTTGCGCCGGTGACGCGTGGCCGCCTCGAGCCGCCAGCCGGCGTCGGCCGGCGGCGTCCAGTCGGGCTCCGGCCGGCCCGCGAGATCGACGGAGAACCATTGGCGCGTGTGGGCCATGCGATCCTTGCGGCCGCCGAAACCCGCCGACGCGGCGGGGACGCCGGCGCGCTCCGCTAGCTGGCGAGCCACGTCGGCCGTGTTGGCCTCTGACTTCGCCACCCAAAGCCACGCGTGCTGGCCCACGCCCTCGGGCTCGAAGCCGAGGATCTCGGTGACATCGAATTCCGCGGCCGTACGGCGCAGCACCCCCCGTGCCGGTGGCCCATCGAACGCTCGCGCTGCGCCGCTCAATCGCTTGCCCCGGACTCGGTCTCGCTACTGGGCACCTTGAAATCCGGGGGAACCGCATCGGACGAGCTATCGACCTCGATCGTGTAGAGCAGATCCGCACTCGAGGTCGTGCCCGAGCGCCCCTCGAGCGACCACAGCTCGGTGAGCTGGTAGCGCATGCGCACGCTATTGGCCTCCTCGAGCAGGCCGATGCCATAGCCGACATAGAGCCTCGGCGACAGATAGCGCCCCAACACGATCGATGAGCCCTCGCCCGGCCCGCCAGCCTCGACCTCGACCTCGTCTATACCGACCCGATCGGCTAGCTGCGACGCCTGATCGGATTTGGCGAGGAACGCCGCCGCCGCGGCAAGGGTCTCGCCCTCACCGCTCGAGGTCTCGCCGAGCGGGATGCCCACGATGAGGTAGGAAAGCTGCTGTGATTCCGGCATGGGCGGCTCCGAGAACAACTCGATGCGCGGCTCCTGGAGGGTCCCGCGCACGTTCACCCCCACAAGCACATTACGCGGGCGCCGCGTCGCGCGCACGTCGAGGCCCGGATTGGCCGCCGGGCCCCCGCTGTAGATCACACGTCCGCGCTCGATGGCCAACGTCTGGCGATAAATCGTGTAGGTGCCTTCCTCGACCTTGAGCTTGCCCAGGGCGACCGTCGCCCTATCGGGGCGCTCGATCAACCGGATACTGCCACCGAGGCGGCCCGTGAGCCCGAAGGCATCGATGCGCACATCATCGCCCGGGACCACGGCGATATCCGCACTCACCCGCCATCCGGGCTGGGCCGCGGGTGTGGTGCCCGATTGATGCGACCGGGATACGACCACGGCATCGGGCGAGGCCCGCACGGCCCCGGACAGGTCGCGCGGCTGGATGCGCGCGCGTGGCAGGCGCACGCTTCCCGTGACATTGACCTCGCGGTCAGCCACGCGCCATTCGAGATACGGCGAGACGGTGAGCTCGACATCGGCCCGATCGGCTGCCTGGAAGTCCTCGCCCTGGATAATGCCCGAGCCGCGCCACTGGCCGTCGTCGCCTCGTCGCGCCCGCGCGCTCAGTTCGATGCGGCCCGGCCCCGAACTCGCACGCAGCCGGAGCTCGGCGCCGTCACTCGCCGATACCACCCGCGCTTGCAGCGCGGTCAGGCGCAATCCGAGCGGCACCACGGTCACCTCCCCCGATTCCAGCCGCACGTCGCCGCTGAATTGCGGCCGCTCGAGCGAACCACTCAGCCCCAGGTCAGCCACAAGCTGGCCCTCGACCTCGCCGATCGACGGCACGAGCACCGGCAGCAGGCTGAGCTGGCCCACGCGGGCATCGACTTCGCCGTTGATGGCGAACGGGGCGTTGCGGGCGAGCCCCAGCCGGCCGGACACGCGGTCACCATCGGGCAACGGCCAATCCAGCGTCGCGGTGACGCGCTCGGGTGCGACACGGACGGCCGCCTCACCCTCGCCGAACGCAAACAATGTCTCCGGCTCACCCTCGATGACGCCATCGACCCGCCCGGCGGTGGTATTCACTCGGGCCTCGCCCGTGATTGCCCCGCCGTCCGAGGCAACGTTCGCGCGGACGTCGAGCGCACCCACATAGTCGAGATCCTCGCGCCAGTAGCGCCCCACCAGACCCACCGGTACACGCGTGGCATCGACAGTGGCGCGGAAGCCGCCCGCGGCGAGGCGCCCCTCCAGGCAAACCCGGGCCCCGCCGTTGCGCCAACAGCCGGGCTGTGCCTCGAAGGCCCCTGCCAGCCACTCCAGCGGCTGTGGGCTCGTCAGGCGCCAGGGGGCGCGGTCGTCGAGCTGGACGTGTGCCGTGGAGAGCGCGCCGCGCCAATCGCTGCCCGTGACCGCACCCTTGACCTCGGCGCTCGCGGTGGCGCGCGGGTGGCGCACGGAGGCCGACAGCGTATGCGCACCCGGCGTGCCGCGCAGGCTCGCGTCGAGGCCATCGAGGGCGCCACCGGGCCCGCGCAATCCGCTCGCCGCAAGGCGCAGATCGGCGACGAGCGCGTCACGCAGCGACACCTCGCCCCCCAAGCGCACGGCGTCGAGCTCGAGCTCCGGGGTCACGATCGACTCGGCCCCGACATCGATGGTCAGGCGCGGGTGTTGCAGGCTCCCGGTGACCGTCCCCTCGCTATCGATGCGACCGCGATAACCCGGCAGCAACTGCGCCAGCTCGGGCACCTGCACGCGCCAGTCGAGGTCCGCGACCTCACCGAGCTTGCCTTCGGCGCGCAGCGAGGCGTCGCCGGCACGCAGCACCAGGCGATCGACCGACCAGCGCGTGCCGTCGAAGCGCATGCGCCCACTGCCGGTCACCGCGCGCTCGGAGATCACCCCGCTAAGGGCCGCAACATCGGCCTGCCCCCGCCAGCCGGCCTCGGTGGCGGTGGCCTCGAGCTCCAGTGCACCCGCAATATTCCCGACGGCGCCACTGAACCAGGTCGCCGGATCGATCTGCTCGAATGCCAGGCGCAACCGCGCATGCGGGGTGCCCCCCCAGCGGGCCGCCCCGGTCGCTTGCAAACGCACTTGCTGCCAGCGTGCGCGCACATCGAAGCGCTCCGCGGCGGCCAGCGATCCCTCGGCATCCCATTCCAGCCGCAACGGGCCTTTGTCGACCAAGGGTGACGCGACCTGGCCCTGCCCCTCGACCCGGTAGGCATCGGGGCGGCCCTCGAGATGCAACCGCCCCTCGGCGCTGCGCACCTGCGGCGCCCCATCCAGCGGCCATGCCAGCTCGTTCCAATCGGCCGCCACATCGAATACGGGCTCGCCGTCGCTCCAGGCAACATCGCCTCGCAGGCGCGCGCTTGCCCCGGGTCGCGCCGCCGGTCGCACCTCCAATCGCTCGAGCGCCAGGCGTTCGCTGTTGGCCGCCACCGACACCCGGGCATCCAGGCGCCCCGTAGGCAAGCCCTCGACGCCGAGCTCACCCTCGGCCTGCGCACGATCCGTCGAGCCGGTCAACGCGAGCTCCGCGCCGGCTGACAGCGCCGGCGCAGTGGCCCACCAGCGCCGGAGCTCGGTCGTGGGCACCGCGATATCGGCCCGCCACGCGAGCTCGGGCTCGAACGGGCGCACGCGCCAATCCACGGTGGCCTCATCGGGCTCGCGCCAACGCAGCCGGCCGGCGGGGGCATGCAGATCGCCCGACAGCTCGAGCTCGCCCGCCATCGGTGCCAGCTCATCGATGGGGACATCCACCCGCCACGAAAGCGACCCCCCGAGCTCGAACGGCGAGCGCGCACCCAGGCGCAAAGCCCCGCGGATGCGCCCTCGAGGCGCGTCCACGGCCAGGTTGCTGAGCCGAGCGCCGCCTTCATCCACCCGCAGGCCGAACGCGATGCGATCGACGGCAACCGTGCTCCCGGATACGCGCACGCGGATATCGGCGAGTACCGCCTCGTCGATGACCAGCCCCACAGGCGGTATCCAGTCAGCGGGCAACTGCGGTGGGCCCGACGGCTGCGGCCCCATGGCTTCGTCGGGCGCGGCGACCGTTTCGACGTCGATGCCCTCGACTCGCAGGGTGGCGATATCGACCCGGCCCCAGAGCACCCGCGAGGGTCGCCAATCGAGATGACCCCGTGCGACGCGGAGGGTGGTCGTATCGGTTCGCACCCGCAGCCCGGTGACATCGAGGGGGCCGATGAGGCGCCCGTCGACGGCGTCGAAGTGGAGCCTCACGGGGGCATAGTCCTGGACGACCCCGAGGGCCCAGCGCAAGCCGGCCTTCGACGCCGCCACCCAGGCCAACCCCGCCGCCAGCGCGGTGGCCAGGACCAGCGTTACCGCCAACGCGATGAACCAGCGCCGGCGCATCAGAAGTTCACGCCGAGGCTCAGGTGCACCCGCGGCGCCTCATCGCCGTCGACCGCCTTGGCGATGTCGACCCGGAACACCCCGACCGGCGAGCGATAGCGCATCCCCACGCCGGCACCGGTGCGCAGGTCGGCGTCGGTGTCGTTGACGGCATTACCGTGATCGGCGAACACAGCAGCGCCCCAGTTGCCCCAGACGAGTTGCTCGAGCTCGAGGCTCGCCACGGCGAGGTAGCGGCCGCCGATCACGCGGCCCTGCTCGTCCTCGGGCCCGAGCGACTGGTACGCGAAACCGCGCACGCTGTTGTCGCCGCCGGCGAAGAAGCGCTGCGACAGCGGCAGCTCGACGACTCCATCGACCCACACGCGCCCGCCCTCGAGCCGCCCGAGCAGCCGGGCATCCGACCACAACTCGGTTAGACCCCGCGCCTGCAGCAGCAGCCGCGAAAAACTCACGTCGGAGCCCAGGCTCGCCGAGCCGCCGCGCAAATCGCCCGCAATACCGTAGCCCCGGGTCGCATAGACGGGGTCATTGAACGCGCTGCGCGACAGCGCAATCCCGGGGATAACGAGATCGCGGGTGTCGACCTCGTCGCCGATCTCGTCGCGACTGCGTTGATACGTCAGCGAGAGCCGTCTTTGCCACCCGGCCTTGCTGGTGATGCGCGCGATGCCCAGCTCGAATTGGCGCGTCTCGCCGTCACCGACCTCCTCTTCCGTCAAACTCGTCTCGAGCGCCAGGCGCTCGCGCCAGGGCTCGGTCAGTGGGATCACATAGCGGGCCTCCGCCTCCGTGGCGCGCTGGGCGACCTGCGCGACCATCTCCAGTCGATGACCGCTGTCGTTGGTGTAGCGTGTATCCCGGCCGAAGCTTACGCGGGCCCCGGTGTCGGTGCCGAAACCGATACCGAAGGTATAGCGGTGCTTCGGCCGCGCCTCCAGATCGACCTCGACCGGGATACGGCGGTCACTGGCTTGCTGGCGACGTGCGCGCACCGAGACACTCTGGAAGTAATTGCTGTCGTCGAGGCGGTATTGCAGATCCAAGAGCTCGCTGGCGACGTAGGGCTGGCCCTGCTCGAACGGCAGATAGCGCCGTAGAAAGGACTCACTGACGACCGTCTCGTCGAAGTCGATCTCGCCGTAGCGATAGCGCGGCCCGCTGTCGAGCACGAGCTCGATGCGCGCGCTGTTGGTCTCGGGCTCGACCTCGAGGCGCCGTTTCTGCCACCGCGCGTCGATGTAGCCGCGTTCGGAGGCGAGCGTGGTCAGCCGGCTCTTGGCGTTTTCGTAATCGCCATGGTTGAGCCGCTGGCCCTCCGTCAAAGGTAGGGCGGCGAGGCGTTCGGCAAAGGCGGAGTCGTCGCTCGCCGCCCCCTCGACGCGGATGTCGACGGTCTCGATACGCACCGGCTCGCCCAGATCGATATCGTAGCGGGCGCGCCAGCCCGTCTCGAGGCGTTCCAGTTCGGCGTTCACCCTGGGCCGATAATAGCCGAAGGGCTCGAGCGCCCGTGTGATCTCGCGCTCGGCGCGCGCATGCAGCCGGCGCACGGTGGCCGCCGGTATCGGCTCATCGTCGGTGACGCGCTCGGCCTCGGCGACGATGCTTAGATAGGCCCGCACATTGGCCCGCAGTGGCTCCTCGACGCCCTGGATCTCGACCTCGATATCGCCGGCGACGACTGTCATCGGACCGAGCAGCGCGCAAGCGACGGCGAGCCACGCAAGCAGGCGCCTCGAGAGTCGCGGGGTCACGGGCCACCCACCGAGACCGCGTGGGCATGCCACGCGTGGTGGATCTCGCCAGTGCCCGCACCGCCTTCGTCGAAGCGTCGCTCGATCACATCGATGCGGCCGCTATCGCCGATCCACAGCAGGGTCGAGCACCGGGTGCCGAAGCGGGCGTCGCGCAGGAACACCGGGCGCCTGTCGTCGCCGCAGCGCTCGGGGACCTGCTCATCGGCCAGGAGGCCCAACAGCGATGCACGCGAGACGTCGGGCAGCTCAGCGAAGCCGTGATACAAGCGGCGCGAGCGTCCGTCGTCGCGGTTGAGGCCGGCGTTGTCGACCGTGTGGCGGCCTCGGCCCAGCGCCGCTGCAGCGGCGCCCGTGTTGCTCACATAGCACGCCTGCTCAGCATCGCCCGCGAGCAGGTGGAAGGCTCCGTAACGACCGCCCGCAGCCATGACGCGGTCGCACGCGGTGCGCCCATCGGCCGCGGCCAGGACCTGCGGCACCAAGGCCCCGCGCGACGGCGCTCGAGCCCCGGGGGGCTCGCCCGGGCCATTCAGGACGCAGGCAAAGCGGCCGTCGCGGCGAACGCCCAGCCAAGTGCCCCCGGCCTGGAGGTCGCGGCCGGCGAGCACGCCGGCATCATCGGCCCACCAATGGAGGGACTCGGCCGGGCGGGTGTGGAACTCGTCGCGGTTGGCCGCCAGGACGACCCGATAGCCCGGCACCGTGTTCTGGGCGTAGAGGAGGAGGCACATGGAGCGAGCCTACCCACCGCCCGGAGCGACGGCCCAATGCCAGGGCTCGTAGACGATGCCGGCGGCATTATCGCGTGGGTAGGACAGCACAAAACCGAAACGCTCGCCGTGCGCTTGCAGCCAGGCAAAAGCGGCCGTGTCCTCGAAATCCTCGGTCAGGGGTTTCTCGCCGGCCACACCCAGATCGACGGCGCGGCCGGTGTGGTGCTCGGAATAGCCGGGCGCGGCATTCACGCGGAGGATGTCGTCGATGGATTCGCCCCGATCGAGCTTGGCCTCGATCAGCCGCGCCTGGTATTCGGGACTGCGGTACGCCGATACCAGGCGCAGGGCGATGCCCGCGCCCTCGGCCGCGGCCTCCATGCGCGCCCAGCGCGCCGCGGTCTCGGGCTCGAGCCAGTGGCGCCGCTGCGTGCGGCCCGGCGAGACCTCGACGAGCTCGCCCGGCTCGGGCTGCAGCGTCAGGCCGCAGCACTCGGCGTAGTCAGCCGGGATCCCGAGGGACTCGTGCAGGGCAGCGATACGGGCCTGGTAATCGTTCATCCGATCAGTCGCCCACGAACAAGGCCTGCAGCATCGCCGAGAGCAACAAGCCTGCGAACACGCCCGCGGCGATGTAGAGCGCCCAGCGCAGCACGCGCATCGCGGGCTCTTCGCCTTGGACCTGGCGCGCGCCCCAGAGGCTCACGGCGGTGAATACGATCAGCAGCAGGAAGGTGCGCATAGTTGGCCTTTCGGTCGACGTCGTGGTCGCTTGGATTGACGCGGCCGAATGTCGGTCACCCGGCTATGCCCGGCGGCGGCATCGCGCGCCGCGCTCGCGCCACCGCCCCAACACGGCGTTGTCGCCACGGGCAGGCAACAGGCGCTAGTGCCTGTGCTCGACCAGGCGCGTCCGCCCGAGACTGCATGGCTCACCCCGGCAGATTGGCCTCGATGGCGTCACGAACGGCGTCGAGCTCGGGTGGTATGTCGACGATCGGGCGATCGACCTGCTCGACGGCTACGTCGGGGTCCTTGAGGCCCTGCCCGGTGAGCGTACAGACGACGCGGCTGCCCTCCGGGATGCGGCCACTGGCGACATCGCGCATCGTGCCCGCGATGGCCGCGGCCGAGGCCGGCTCGCAAAAAATCCCCTCGCGCTGTGCCAGCGTGCGCTGCGCCGCGAGGATCTCGTCGTCGCTGAGCTCGTCGAACCAGCCGTTGGAGACCTGGTGCGCCTCCCAGGCGCGGTCCCAGCTCTGGGGATTGCCGATACGGATGGCCGTGGCCACCGTATCGGGCTCGATCACGCGGTCGCCACGAACGAACGGCGCCGCGCCGCTGGATTGGTAGCCCACCATGGTCGGTGTGCCGCTGATCAAGCCGGCGTCGCGGTACTCACAGTAGCCCATCCAGTTGGCGGTGATGTTGCCGGCGTTACCGACGGGCAAACAGTGGTAGTCCGGCGCGCCACTGAGCTCCTCGACAATCTCGAACGCCGCGGTCTTTTGGCCCTGGAGGCGGTACGGGTTGATCGAGTTCACGATCTCGACCGGGGCCTGCTCGGCGATGTCGCGGACCAAGCGCATGCCGGCATCGAAATTGCCCTTGATCTGGAGGACGATCGCGCCGTGGACGCGCGCCTGCGCCAGCTTGCCCATCGCGATCTTGCCGTCGGGGATGATCACAAAGGCGGTGATCCCAGCGCGTGCGGCGTAGGCCGCCGCACTCGCCGACGTGTTGCCGGTCGAGGCACATATGATGGCCTTCGAGCCCGCGTTGACCGCCTGCGTGACCGCCATGGTCATGCCGCGGTCCTTGAACGAGCAGGTCGGGTTGAGGCCCTCGAACTTGCAGTAGATGTCGACCGAGCGCCCCAGAGCGCGCGGGATCTGATTCAATCGGATGAGCGGCGTCTCGCCCTCACCGAGATTGATCACGCGCGCATCGTCGGCGATCGGCAGGCGATCCCGGAAGTTGTCGATGACCCCGGTGTAGCGGCGGCGAAACGGCAATCGCATCTCCTCAGCAGGTCGGTGTGGCCGCAGCCCAAGCCGGCGTGGTCAAGCGAGCGTCTCGACGCGAATGCGGGTGACGTCGCCGATGACCGCGTCGAGCCCCTCGAACGCCGCGATCACCCTATCGATTCGGTGCTCGGCCACGCGCCGTGTCAGCATGATCACCGGTACGGTCGTCTCCCCTGCCTCCGGCTCCTTCTGCATGATCGCCTCGATCGAGATCTCGTTCTCCGCCATGATACGCGATAGCTGCGCCATGACCCCGGGGCGATCGGCGGCCTGCATGCGCAGATAGTACGCCGTCTCGATGTCATCGATGGCGCAGATCGGCAGATCCTCGATGCGGTCGGGCTTGAACGCCAGGTGCGGCACACGGCTCTCGGGATCGACCTTGAGCGAGCGCACCACGTCGATGATGTCGGCAACCACTGCCGATGCCGTGGGCTCGGCGCCGGCACCCGGGCCATAGTAGAGCGTCGACCCGAGCGCATCGGCATAGACCTGCACCGCGTTCATCACGCCGTCGACGTTGGCGATCAAACGGCGCTCGGGCACCAGGGTCGGATGCACGCGCAGCTCAACCCGGCCATCGGCGAGGCGGGCGATCGCGAGATGCTTGATGCGGTAGCCCAGCTCCTCGGCGTAGCCGACGTCCTCGCGCGTGATCCCGCTGATCCCTTCCATTTCGATGGCGTCGTACTGCAACGGGATACCGAAGGCGATCGAGCCCAGGATGGTGAGCTTGTGGGCCGCATCGATGCCGTCGACGTCGAGCGAGGGATCGGCCTCGGCGTAGCCCAGGCGCTGGGCCTCGGCCAGCACGTCGGCGAACTCGCGGCCGTGGTCGCGCATCTCGGTGAGGATGAAGTTGGCCGTGCCATTGACGATGCCCGCGAGCCAGCGGATCTGATTGCCCGACAGGCCCTCCCGGATGGACTTGATGATGGGGATACCGCCGGCGACCGCCCCCTCGAACGCCACCATGGCGTTCTTGCGCCGCGCGGCGACGAAGATCTCGTTGCCGTGATGCGCGATCAATGCCTTGTTCGCCGTGACGACGTGCTTGCCGTTCTCCAGCGCCCGCATGACCAGGCTATGGGCGGGCTCATAGCCGCCCAGAAGCTCGACGATGACCTCGACCTCGGGGTCGTCGACGACGTCCTTGGGATCGCTGGACAAGCGCACATCGGCGAGACCGAGCTGCTCGATCCGCGCGCGGTTGCGCACCGAGGCATGGCTGACCACGATGCCGCGCCCGGCACGCCGAGCAATCTCCTCGGCGTTGCGCGTGAGCACGTTGTAGGTCCCGCCGCCGACGGTGCCGAGGCCGAGCAGGCCGATCTTGACCGGATTCACTGAGTTTCCTCCCGCTGATAGACGTTGTCGCGCTTGAACATCGAGCGGATGCCCCGCAGCGCTTGTTTGGTGCGGTGCTCGTTCTCGATGAGCGCAAAGCGCAGATGATCGTCGCCGTAGCTGCCGAAGCCGATTCCCGGCGAGACCGCCACCTTGGCATCGGCCAATAGCTTCTTGGCGAACTCGAGCGAGCCCATCTCGCGATAGGGCTCGGGGATACGGGCCCAGACGAACATCGTCGCCTTGGGCTTATCGACCGGCCAGCCGAGGTTGTTGAGCCCGTCGCACAGGGCGTTGCGGCGGCGCTCGTACATCGAGCGGATGCCCTCGACGCAGGACTGGTCACCCTCGAGGGCGTGGATCGCCGCGACCTGGATGGGCGTGAACATGCCGTAGTCGAGATACGACTTGATGCGCGCGAGCGCCGCGATGAGATCGGCATTGCCGCAGACGAAACCCACGCGCCAACCCGGCATGTTGTAGGTCTTCGATAGCGAGTAGGTCTCGACGGCGATCTCGCGCGCGCCCGGCACCTCCAGGATCGACGGCGGCTTGTAGCCGTCGAAGCAAATCTCAGCGTAGGCGATGTCGTGGACCACCCAGATCCCGTGCTCGCGCGCCACCGCGACCACGCGCTCGAAGAAAGCGCGATCGACACAGTGGGCCGTCGGATTACCCGGGAAGTTGAGCACCAGCATCTTGGGCTTGGGCCAGGAATCCTTGATGGCCTTGTCGAGCTCGGCGAAGAAATCGACGTCGGGGGTGAGTGGCACGTGGCGGATGTCGGCGCCCGAGATGACGAAGCCGTAGGGATGGATCGGATAGGCCGGATTGGGCACGAGCACGGCATCACCGGGACCCGTCGTGGCCAGCGCCAGGTGCGCCAGGCCCTCCTTCGAACCGATCGTGACGATCGCCTCGGTCTCGGGGTCGAGCTCGACGTCGAAGCGCTCCTGGTACCACCGGGTGATCGCGCGGCGCAGCCGCGGGATGCCCCGCGAGACCGAGTAGCGATGGGTATCGGGGCGCTGCGCGGCCTCGCAGAGCTTGTCCACGATGTGCTGCGGCGTGGGCTGGTCGGGGTTACCCATGCCGAAGTTGACGATGTCCTCGCCACGCGCTCGCGCCGCTGCCTTCAAATCGTTGACGATGTTGAAGACGTAGGGGGGTAATCGTTCGATACGCGGGAAGTGCTTTTCCACGGCCGTGGGCTCCGGCTCAAGGGCGCGCGTGGCGGACGCGCGATTATAACGGCGCGGCGCTTCGTTGGGCAGGGCGCGGGCGCCGACGCCGCGCGCGCCAGCTAGTACAATAACCGGACCGCAATCGGCCGAGCCCTAACCGATGAAGCTGAGCCTGGATACGGGTAGCGCCAGCTACCGGATTCGCCACTACGACAGCACCGGTATCACAATCAACGAGACCGTCTATACGCGCGATCTGATCGTCATGCCCGAGGCAGTGATCGACGACTGGATCAGCGCGCCCGTGGCCGAGTTGACCGTGGATCATTTCGATGCGCTGAGCGGTCACGACTGCGAGATCCTGCTGTTGGGCACGGGCCGGCAACAGCGTTTCCCACCGGCGCGCCTGATGGCCGAGCTCGGGCGCCACGGAATCGGCCTCGAGGTCATGGACACCGCCGCTGCCTGTCGCACCTACAACGTGTTGATGTCGGAGGATCGGCGCGTCGCCGCCGCCTTGATGATGATCGCCGCCGACGATCAGTAACGCCCACCGGTGGCCCGCCCGGTGCGAGGCCCGGCCGCCGCTCACCCCTGGAACAGCGTCTCTTCCGTGAAGCCCAGCGATTCCAGCGTTCGGCGGAGACACTTGAGCGCGTCGAGCTCGATCTGGCGCACGCGCTCGCGTGTCACCCCGAGCTCGCGGCCCACCTGCTCGAGCGTCGCGCGCTCTTGGCCCTGCAGGCCGAAGCGCCGGCGCACCACCGCCGCCTGCTTGGGCTCGAGCTCGTCGAGCCATTCACGCAGGTGGCGCTGGACGTGATCCTCATCGAAGACGGTCGACGGATCCGGGGTGCTCTCATCGGCGATGAGGTCCAACAGCGGACGCTCGCCGTCCTGCGACACGGGCACGTCGACCGACCCCACCCGCTCGTTGAGCCCCATCATGCGCTTGACTTCGCCGATCGGCCGGTCGAGTCGATCGGCGATCTCTTGCGCCGTGGGCTCGCGATTGAGTTCGTGCTGGAGCTTGCGCGCCGCCCGCAGGAACACGTTGATCTCTTTGACGACGTGAATGGGCAGCCGGATGGTTCGGGTCTGATTCATCAGCGCCCGCTCGATGGTCTGGCGAATCCACCAGGTGGCGTAGGTGGAGAAGCGATACCCCAGCTCGGGGTCGAATTTCTCCACTGCGTGGATGAGGCCGAGATTACCCTCCTCGATGAGGTCGATGAGGCTGAGGCCCCGGTTGGTGTAGCGCCGCGCCACTTTGACCACGAGGCGCAGATTCGACTCGATCATGCGCTGACGGGCCGTGGCGTCGCCCTCCTGCGCCGCACGCGACAGTGCACGCTCCTCCTCGGGCGCGAGCAACCTCGACGCCTCGATCTCGCGCAGGTACAGGCGCGTGGCATCGGATTCGCGCTGGCCTAGGGCGGGCGGCCGAGCCCGCGTGGTGGGCGGTTCGCCGAAACCATCGGTTCCGGCCTCGGTATCGAGTGGAACCGATTCGTCCAGGGCGCCGCCCGGACCCGGGGCGGGGTCGCTAGAGGGGATCTTGCTCATGTTGCCGCAGCTCCACACGGCTCTAAGCCGCTGCGTTGCGCGAGCCCCCACTGCCGCGGGGCGGCTCTTCCGGGTGCCGCCGAAGCTCAGTCGCGCGGCGGCAAATAATCCAGCGGATCCACGGGCTCACCCGATCGCCGGATCTCGAAATGCAGCATCGCGGCATTGTCACGGGTCTTGCCCATGCGCGCGATCTGCTGACCCCCGGTTACTCGATCCCCTTCCCGTACGAGAACTGCGTTGTTGTGTGCGTAGGCGCTGATGTAGTCGTCCGCGTGGCGGATGATCACCAAGCGCCCATAAGCCTGCAAACCGTCACCACTGTACACGACCTCGCCCGCCTGCGTCGCCTTCACGGGCTGGCCGACCTCGCCCGCGATATCGATGCCTCGGCCCGCGACCCGGCCGTCGGTGAATGTACCGACGATCCGGCCGCGGGTGGGCCAGGCCCATTCCCCCGGCGTGCCGGTGGCCTCGGGCTCGCCGGCGGGCTCGGCCTTGGTCGGCGCCGCGACGCCGCGATTGCGCTCGTCCGAAGCCCGGGTCTCGCCCGCCGATGCCGGTGCAGAGCCCGCGTCGCCCTCGGGCGCCGCGGGCTCGCTCGCCGCGGGTGCGCCATCCTCGGGCGGACGCAGACGGATGCGCCGGCCGACGCGCAGCTCGTCGGGTTGGTCGATGGCGTTCCAGCGGGCCAGGTCTTGCGGGTCGAGGCGATAGCGCCAGGCGATCGAATACAGCGTATCGCCGGACTCGACGGTGTAGACATCGGGATTGAACGTGCGCTCGACCAGCGAGCCGGTGCAGCCCGACAGCAACAGGGCGGCCGCCAGTGCCCACGTGCCAGGCTTCAACCGTGGCTCCGCAGCACCAGCCATGCGACGACCGCAAGGGCGACAACGCCCCACCCAAGCCACTCGACCCAACGCCGCACGAAGGGCTCGACCCTCGGGCCGAGGCGACCCGCGAGCCAACCCACCAGCACGAAGCGCAGGCCTCGCCCCACCACCGATCCCAGCAGGAACGGCGTGAGCGCCAGCGACAGGGCCCCGGCGGCGAGCGTGAACGCTTTGTACGGGATGGGCGTAAACCCGGCCACCAGCACGACCCAGAGGCCCCACGTGTCGAACCACGCCACCGCCCGCTGGTACGGCTCGGCCCAGCCGATCTCCTCGATCCAGGGCATCAGTGACTCGATCGCGAAGTAGCCGATGGTATAGCCCAGGACCGCGCCGGCGACCGAGGCCAGCGTCGTCAAAAGCGCCAGCCAGAGCGCGCGTTGCGGACGCGCGACGGCCATCGGGATGAGCATCACGTCGGGCGGGATGGGAAAGAACGATGACTCGGCGAACGACACGGCGGCCAGGTAGCGCGGCGCATGCCGATGCGCCGACCAAGACAGCACGCGATCATACAGCGGCCCGAACAGGCGGATGCTCGCGACCGTCATCGGCGGCCGCCCACGAAGGGCACGAAACTCACGCGCTCCAGGCGCTGGCTACGTAGCCTGCCCACTGCATCACGAGCGTAGCGCACGAGCTCCTGGCCGCTGTCGCCACCCAACGGGGCCAGTAGGCAACCCGTGGGCGCGATCTGGTCGAACAGCGCGCGCGGCACCGCTTCCGGTGCGGCCGTGACGATGACGCCGTCGTAGGGGCCCTGCTGGGGCCAGCCGCCATGGCCGTCGTCGTGGCGCAGATGGATGTTGCGCAGACCGATGGCCTGGAACCGCTGGTGCGCCCGACGCGCCAGCGTAGCGATGCGCTCGACGGTGAACACACTCTCGACGAGACGCGCGAGCACGGCCGCTTGATAGCCCGAGCCCGTGCCCAGCTCGAGCACACGTCCGCGCCCTTCTGGCGGCATGCCCTCGAGCAAGGCCTCCGTCATGCGCGCGACGACAAACGGTTGCGAGATGGTCTGGCCGTGACCGATGGGCAGGGAGACGTCCTCGTAGGCGCGGCTGGCCAGGGCCTCGTCGACGAACAAGTGACGCGGGGTCTGGCGCATGACCTCGAGCACGCGCTCGTCGCGGATCCCCTTGTCGCGCAAGCCGTCGACGAGGCGGTCGCGCGTGCGCTGGGAGGTCATCCCCACGCCGGCGAGGTCGGTCTCACTCACGCGGGAGTACATTGCGCCATCCACGTCCGCAACTCCGCCAAGGCATCATGGCGTGTGATGTCACTGGCCAGGGGCGTCACCGACACGAACCCGTGGGCCACGGCGTCGAAATCCGTGCCGAGCCCCGCGTCCTGCTCGGGCCCCGGCGGCCCGATCCAGTAGCACGGCTCACCGCGCGGATCGTAGCTCACGATCACGGGTTCGGACTTGTGGCGGTGGCCCAAGCGCGTCGCGCGCCAGCCCGCCAAGTCCTCGTAGGCGCGATCCGGTACGTTGATATTGAACACCACGTCGTGCGGCAGCGGCGCCTGGTCGAGGCGGGCGAGCAGCTCGCGCGCGACCCGAGCGGCCGTGGCGTAATAGCACGGCGCGTGGCTCGCCAGCGAGAACGCGAACGCGGGTAAACCGAGGAAACGCCCCTCCATGGCGGCCGCGACCGTGCCCGAGTAGTGGACGTCGTCGCCCATGTTCGAGCCGGCATTGATCCCCGAGACGACTATCTCCGGGGTCGACTCGAGCAGGCCGTTGATCCCCAGGTGGACACAATCGGTCGGTGTACCCTCGACCGCGATGAAGCCGTCGTCCTGGGTGTAGGCGCGCAGGGGCTGGCGCAGCGTCAGGGAATTGCTGGCGCCACTGTGGTCGCGGTCGGGCGCGATCACGCTGCAACGACCCAAGCCGGCGAGCGCCTCCACGAGCGCGCGCAAACCGGGCGCTCGGAAGCCGTCGTCATTGGATACAAGGATGTGCATGGCGGCGTTATCCGGACCGGTGAGCCCAGCGGGCCGTTCGCGCCTCCCGGGAGCGCCTACGAGGCCGTGGGTGAAAACCCTGCCGTAGCCGGCGCGTCCCACGGCGAGCAGATTTTCTCCGCGCATCCCCGAGCCTCAGACCTTCGGGCCAAACGCGAGAGCCGAGCGCAGGCCTGCGCTTGCTGGTGTTGCGCTGCGCTCGGGGCGATCTCGTTGGTGCTGATGGAACGCGCATAGTGGTTGCCGTATGCATTGGGCGATCGCCTCGGGATGCCGCTGTAGGGCCTGCGCCGTAGGCGCCGGGTCTCGCGCATGTCCCTCGGGGACGCCTCCGCCCGAGGCGCGCCGCTGACCCATGGCACCCGCCGCGGGGGCGACACGCAAAACCGCGATGGGCCGCTCCACCCCCTCGGTCCGGGCGGTGCCGAGCGCCGCCGCTGTGTTGCTGGTCACTCATGCAGTTACGCTACACTCGCGCTTCGCGGCGAAGGCGGAATGTGCCACCGCGGTTCGACGAGCGGCGCGCTCCGCCCGGTCGATCGCGGCACCCGAGGCGGTGGCGGCGTCGTCGAGCGCCAACTATACGCGAATCGGCGAACCCCACACAGCAGGCGGCTCGCAGCCCGGCGAGGCGGCCGGGGAACCTTGGCTCGGACGGATTGCCCAAAGAAACCCGCGCGCGTCCACGAGCCGAACACGAGGATCGACACCGATGCTGTCAGTGCAACTCCCAGTCCTGGTTGTGATCGTAGCCGCCCTCGCCGCCGTGAGCTGGGCCGCAGCACCGCGCGTACGCACCGCCGATGGCTTCTTCCGGGGCTGGAGCGAGGCCAGCGAGATCCCGGGCGTCCTGGTGCTCACGCTGTCGCAGGTCACGACCTGGATCTTCGCGCGTTCGCTGCTCAACGCGGGCATCCTCGGCTATTTCTACGGCATTTCGGGCGCTATCGCCTACACGGCCTACTACGGCTCGTTCGTCTCGGGCTGGCTCATCGTCGACCGGCTGCGGTTCCACCACGGTGCCACCAATGTGCAGTCGTTCCTCGCCGCCCGCTTCGGCCCCCTTGGCAGCCAGGGCTACAACCTGCTCGTGACACTGCGCCTGTTGAGCGAGCTCTTCGCCAATCTCCTCGTCATCGGCATCGTCTTCGAAGGCGCGGGCGATGGGGCCCAGAGTGCGGCCATTCTCGGCGTCGCGGCGGTGACACTGCTGTATTCCATGTCGGGCGGACTGCGCGCCTCGCTGCGCACCGATGTCATCCAGATGAGCCTGCTCATGATCATCCTGGCGGCGTTGTTCGCGACCATGCTGGGCCACCCGCTGTTCCAGGCGGGCGCGCTCGTGACCAGCAGCAGCGGCGGCATCGGCCCCGGTTGGGTGCTGCTGGTCGTGGCCCTGCTCCAGGTCTGGAGCTATCCGCTGCACGACCCCGTGATGATGGACCGCGGTTTCATCGCCGATCGGCGGACCACCCGGCGCTCGTTCCTGCATGCGTTTTGGCTGTCCGCGCTTTGCATCCTGGCGTTCGGCATGCTGGGCGTGTTCGCCGGCCTGCACGCGGCCGAGGGCGAGGAGCTCATCGGTACGTTGAGCCGCCTGCTCGGGCCGACCGCGGCGATCGCCCTCGCCGCAGCGCTGATCATATCGGCGGCGTCGACACTGGACTCGACGTTCGCCAGTGTGGCCAAGCTCGTGGTCAAGGACATGGGGCTCACGCGCGCGTGCGCCGGCAACGGCCGCCTGGCCATGCTCGCCTTCTGCCTGGGCGGGGTCGCCCTGGTGATCGTGGGCCCCGAGGACTTGTTCGCCGCCGTCGCGGTCAGCGCCACGGCCGCGCTGTTCCTGGCGCCCGTGATCGTGTTCTCGATCTGGGCCGACCGCGCAATCGCTCCCTGGTCGCTGGGCGTCGCGCTGGCGGCGGCATTCGCCGGGGCGGCGCTGTACTTCCTCGAGACCTCGGGCTATACCGGTTTGCTCGCCGCCGCACCCGGACTCGAGCACAAGTACGAGTTGTTGCTGGTGGTCTCGGCGACCGTCCTGGCGATCGGCTTCGCCGCCTTCGCCGCCGGCCTCAGGCCGCGCCGCAACGCCCAGGCGAGCGGCCCCGAAAGCGCCACATGACGCGCGTAGCGAGTGGCCGGCGTCGCTTCCTCGGCTTCGGCCAACGCTAGTAGACTGGCCCGCATGAGCCGAGGCGATCGCGACGACACGCTCACCGACGAGGAGCGGCGCCTGTTCCGCGACGCCATGGCGGAGGTGAGCCCGCTCGACACCGATCGCCGTGCGCCCGACGACGCGCCGCGCCCTCGCCCGCGCGCGGCCCAGCGCGAGGCGGATGAGGCCGCGGCGCGCGATGCCCTCGCCAGCGGTGCCTGGGACGATCCCGAGGCCGATTTGGCCGAGGAGCTCTCGCACGCGCGCGCGGGGATCCAGGATCGCGTGCTCAAGCGGTTACGGCGTGGGCGCTACGCCATGCAGGCCGAGCTCGATCTGCACGGCTTGTCGCGCGCCGAGGCCGGCCGCGAGCTCGCCGCCTTCCTCAACGACTGCCGCAGCCGCGGGCTCACCGGGGTGCGCATCATCCACGGCAAGGGCCGACGCTCGGCCAACGACGGCCCCGTGCTCAAGCCGGCGGTGGCGGGCTGGCTGCGCCAACGCGCCGAGGTGCTGGCCTTCTGCACCGCCCGCCCCGTCGACGGTGGCGCGGGCGCGATGTACGTCCTGCTGGCGCGACGGTAGGAGGAACCGATGAGCACACCCGGTCGCTTCTGCCCGCTGTCGTATCACCACGGCGCCGAAGCACTGCGCAGCGCGATGCGCATCCAGGCCGATCCCGCTTGGGTCGTCGGCGGCCTCTACGGCAACGTCGAGGCCCTGGCGGCCCTGCGCACTCGCGTCGACGCTGACCGTGAGCGCGGATTGTCCCCGCGCGTCATATTCAATGGTGACTACCACTGGTTCGATGCGGACCCGGGCGACTTCGATCGGGTCGAATCGGGCGTCGCCGACCACATCACCCTCGCCGGCAACGTCGAGGCCGAGCTCGCCGATCCCGACATGGAGGCTGGTTGCGGCTGTGCCTATCCGGCGTCGGTCGACGAGGCCACCGTCGAGCGATCCAATGCGATCATGGCGCGCCTGCAGGCGACCGCGGCCGCGCGCCCCGAAGCCGTCGCCCGCATGGCGGCGTTGCCGCGTGTGGCGCGGCTCCACGTCGGTGACGTCACGATCGGCGTCATCCACGGCGACCCGGATTGGCTGGCCGGCTGGGACCTTGCGGTCGACCACCTCGCGCCCAACGGCGGAGCCACCGACGCGGCTCGGGTGCACGATTGGGCGCGCCGGGCGGGGGTCGACGCCTTTGCGTGCAGCCATACGTGCCTGCCCTGGCTGGGCGAGCTCGGCCGCGTCGCGGTGATCAACAACGGCTCCGGCGGCATGCCCAACTTCGATGGCCGGCGTTTCGGGCTTGCCACACGCATCGCGAGCGCCGATCAGCCGGCCGACGACGCCTGTCTCGCGCTCACATTCGGGGGGATTCGCTTCGAGGCGGTGCCGCTCGTCTACGATCACGGGGCCTGGTGGTCACGCTTCACGCGCACGTGGCCGGCGGACTCGCCGGCGTACACCTCCTACGCCGCACGCCTGCGCCACGGGCCCGGATTCTCCCCCGATGACGCCCGCATCGGTGGCCGCACGAGCGGGTTCACGGAGCCCGCGGCGGCATGTCTCTAAAGGAGGCGACCACCGGGCACTTGGCCGAGATCCTCGACAGGCGGGAGCTCATCGAACCCAACCGGCCCAAGGTGACCGGGCGCTACCACGTCGGCGAGGAGCCGCCCGAGGCGTTCCCTAAGGCCCGCCTGATCTTCCCCTCGGGCGAGCTTCTGCCGCGCTGCTCGTGCGATCCGCGCTACGGCCAACCGCCAAACCGACGTCGGCGCTCAGGTACCCGTCTGGCTCGAATCCTCGTCGTCGGACTCCGCACCTGACGGTGTGCTGCTCGAAGGCGCTTCCCCGCCGCCGTCACCGGTGTCGCCCGCCGCCTCAGCAGCCCAGGGCTCACTACTGTGGGCTTGTTCGCCAGGCGCGTCATACTCACCCACAAGAGCCTGCGCGTCCTCGCCGGCGGCGGCTTCGTCATCGCTCGCTTGCGCCGGCTCGTCGGCGCCATCGCCCGCGCTCGCTGCGCTCGCCTGTGTGGCCTCCTCTGACGCCCGGGACGATGGCTCGCCGTCGAGTGCCAGCTCGGCGTTGCCCGCGTCCATCTCCCGGATCTCACTCAACGGCGGCAGCTGATCGAGGCTCTTGAGGTTGAAATGATCCAGAAATTGCCGGGTCGTGCCGTACATCGCCGGCCGTCCCGGCGCCTCGCGGTGGCCCACGACACGCACCCATTGGCGCTCGGTCAGGCTGCGGATGATCTGGGTGCTCACCGACACACCGCGAATCTCCTCGATCTCGGAGCGTGTGATGGGCTGGCGATAGGCGATGATCGCCAGGGTCTCCAGAAGGGCGCGCGAAAACTTGGACGGCTTCTCCTCCCAGAGCTGGGCAATCCAGGGCTCGAACTCGTCGCGCACCTGTGCGCGATAGCCGGAGGCGACCTCCTGCAACGCGAGGCTGCGGTTGTGCCAGTCCTCGCTGAGATCGGCGAGCGCGGCGCGGATGGCATCCCGTGTCGGGGCCTCGGCGTCGCCGCTGAACAAGTGCTCCATGTCGGCCAGCGACAGCGGCCGGCCCGCCGCCAGCAGGGCCGCTTCCAGGATGAGTTTGAGCCGGTGTTCGTCCAAGAGGGGCTCCTATCCGCTGTAATCGGGCTCGGTGGCGGGGCCATCGCCGCCTGCGGGCGCCTGCGTCTGGCCCGCGACCTGTAGATAGATCGGGCCAAAGGGCTCGGCCTGGATGACCTCGATGAGGTGCTCCTTCAACAGCTCGAGCGTGGCCAACAGGGTCACGACGACGCCCAGGCGCCCGTCCTCGAGCCGGAAGAACTGGCGGAAATCGGCGAACGTGCCCGGTCCGAGCTCGGCGAGCATCTCCGACATGCGCTGGCGCACCGACAACGGCTCACGCTGGATCTGGTGATGCGAGAACATCTCGGCGCGGCGCACCACGTCGGCGAACACCGCCAACAGCTCGCGCAGCTCCAGCTGCGGCTCGGGTTGGCGCCGCTCCAGAACGGGCGCCGCGGCGGCGACGGGGAAGACGTCGCGATCGACGCGCGGGAACGTGTCCAGCTCTTCCGCCGCCTGGCGGTAGCGCTCGTACTCCTGCAGCCGGCGCGCGAGTTCGGCCCGCGGATCCTCCTCCTCGTCTTCGGGATCGGGTCGCGGCAGCAGCATCTTCGACTTGATCTCGGCGAGCACCGATGCCATGACCAGATACTCCGCCGCCAGCTCCAGCCGCAGATCGTTCATCAGCGCGATGTAGTCCATGTACTGGCGCGTGATGTCGACGATCGGGATATCGAGGATGTCGAGATTCTGGCGCCGAATCAGGTAGAGCAGTAGATCGAGTGGCCCCTCGAACGCCTCCAGGATCACCTCGAGCGCGTCGGGCGGGATATACAGATCCGAGGGCAGCTCCGTCAGGGGCTCGCCGCGCACCAGCGCGAACGGCATCTCCGCCTGACTCGCGTGCGGTGGCTCGGGGCGTTCCTCGCTCACCCTCGGCGCCCGCTCACCGCTGCACCAAGCCCATGACGCGGCGTACCTCGTCCAGGGTGTCGCGCGCCATATCGCGCGCGGCCTCGGCCCCTTCGGCGAGGATCGCCCGCACCTGGCTCGGGTCGTCGGCGTATTCCCGGGCACGCTCGCGCATCGGCTCGAGCTCCGTGAGCACCTCATCGACCACGCACTGCTTGCACTCAACGCAGCCGATGCCTGCGGTCGTGCAGCCCTGCCAGACCCACTCGCGTGTGGCCTCATCGGAGTACACCTGGTGCAGCGGCCACACGGGGCACTTCTCGGGGTTGCCCGGATCCTTGCGCCGCACGCGGGCCGGATCGGTCGGCATGGTGCGGATCTGCTGACGCACCGTATCCGAGTCCGCGCGCAGCGAGATGGTGTTGCCGTAGGAGTTCGACATCTTCTCGCCGTCGAGCCCCGGCATGCGCGGCTCTTCGGTGAGCAATGGCTGTGGCTCGGGCAGGATCACCTTCGCCGCCCCCTCGAGGTAACCGAACAGGCGCTCACGGTCGCCGACCGAGATGTTCTGCTGCGACTCGAGCAGCGCGCGCGCCACGTCGAGCGCGTCCTCGTCGCCCTGCTCCTGGTAGCGCCGGCGCAGATCCCGGTAGAGGCGCGCGTTCTTCTTGCCCATCTTGGTGATGGCGCGCTCGGCGTTGGCCTCGAAATCGGGCTCACGGCCATAGAAGTGGTTGAACCGGCGCGCGATCTCGCGCGTGAGCTCGACATGAGCGACCTGATCCTCGCCCACGGGGACATGACCGGCCTTGTAGATCAATATGTCGGCACTCTGGAGCAGCGGATACCCCAGGAACCCATGGGTCGCCAGATCGAGCTCCTTGAGCTTGTCCTGCTGGTCCTTGAAGCTCGGCACCCGCTCGAGCCAGCCCAACGGCGTCAGCATGCCCAGCAGCACGTACAGCTCCGCGTGCTCGGGGACGCGCGACTGGATGAACAGCGTCGCCGAACCCGGATCCACCCCCGAGGCAAGCCAGTCGATCACCATGTCCCAGCTGTGGCCCGCGATGTCGCCCGGATGCTCGTACTGCGTGGTCAGCGCATGCCAGTCCGCCACGCAGAACATGCACTCGTAGCTGTGCTGCAGCTGCACCCAGTTCTTGAGGACGCCGTGGTAATGACCGAGGTGGAGCTGGCCCGTCGGCCGCATGCCGGACAGGACCCGCTGGTTCTGGCTTGGGGACGAACTCAATCCACTGTCGCCTCTTGCCCGCCGAAAGTCGACCGATTATACGCGAGCATCGGCCGCGGAGTAATCGGGGCCTCTCTGGCGGGCGCGGCCGCTGGTGCCCGAACGCGTAAGCGTGGGTGGCCGCGCCTTGACTGCGGGGCGCCTACCCTGTTTCCGCGCGCCCCCCGCGACGCCGCGGTGCTGCCCGTAGGCTCGCGTGCCCGGAGCACCGCAGCGCGGAGGCGATGCGAGCCTACGCCGACTCGAGGAAGTCCACCGGCCCCCGCCCCCGCCGCAGGATCTCGACGCGGTCGTCGGCCAGGCGCAACACGGTGGTGGGCTCGAGACCGCAGCTACCGCCATCGATGACGAGGTCGACATCGTGCTCGAGGCGCGCGCGGACGTCCTGGGCATCGGTCATGGGCAGCTCATCGCCCGGCAACAGCAGCGTGCTGCTCATCAAGGGCTGGCCCAGAGCCTCGACCAAGGCCTGCACGATCGGGTGATCCGGCACGCGTATACCGATCGTCTTGCGCTTGGGGTGGACCAGCTTGCGCGGGACCTCGCTGGTCGCGCGCAGGATGAAGGTGTACGGCCCCGGAGTGAGACTCTTGAGCAGGCGGTAATCCGACTTGTCGATGCGGGCGTACGTCGAGATCTCCGACAGATCCCGGCACACCAGGGTGAAGTTGTGGTCGGCGTCCACCCCGCGGATCCGCCTCAGGCGGTCAACTGCGGTCTTGTCGCCCAGATGGCAGCCGATCGCGTAACACGAGTCCGTCGGGAAAACGATGACGCCACCATCGTCTACGATCCGCACGGCCTGCTTGATCAGTCGCGGTTGAGGGGTCGCGGGATGGATCTCGAAGAACTGGCTCATGGCGGGCCTCCGCAACCGGGTTGCGCGCTCCATTGTGCCGCCCCCGGGCAGGCGATGCACGCGGCACCGGAGCATATCGCGACCGCGACGACTCGGGTATGATTAGCCCCTTGCGCGGGCTCGTGGCCCGTACTATGCGAGCCCAGGGGAACCGACGAGCGGAGCGTGCGGCATTGCTCTACGCCATATTTGGACAGGACATCCCCGACAGCAGCGAGCGCCGGGCGAGTGTGCGGCGCGAGCATCTGGCCCGCCTGGAGGCGCTCCAGAACGAGGGTCGGTTGATCCTCGCGGGGCCGCACCCCGCGATCGACGCCAACGACCCCGGCGAGGCCGGCTTCAGCGGCAGCCTGATCGTCGCCGAGTTCGAGTCACTCGAGGCGGCTCGAGCGTGGGCGGACGCCGATCCCTACGTCACCGCCGGTGTCTTCGAGCGCGTGTCAGTACACCCCTTCAAGCAAGTCCTGCCGCGCTGACGCGGCCGACCCCATTCCCAATCGACTCATGCAAGAGGCATACGACCCATGAAGCAATCCCTACTCTCGACGACCTTGATCATCGCGGCTCTGGCGCTCGCCGGCTGCGGTGGCAACGGCAGTGATAGCCAATCCGCCGATACCCAAGCGCCCGAGCCCGATGAGGTCGTCGCCCGCGTCAATGGCGAGGCCATTAGCGCGACGGCGCTGAACGCGCAGATCCAGGCACAGTCTCAACAGGGCCAGCGTGCCTCGCGGGATCAGGCCCTCGATCGGCTGATCGACCTGATGGTCCTGGCGCAAAAGGCGGACGAGCAGGGCCTGCCCGAGCAGCCCGAGATCGCCGCCAAGATCAAGCGCCAGCGCGCTTCCATACTGGCGCAGCACCTGGTGCGCGCGGAGCTGTCCGATTTCGAGCCGAGCGAGGAAGAGCTGCGCAAGGCGTACGAGGAGCAAACCAGCGGCGAAGCGGGTAAGGAGTACAAGGCGAGCCACATCCTGCTCGAGCAGGAGGCCAAGGCCCGGGACATGATCACCCAGCTCGACGAAGGCGCCGAATTCTCCGCCCTGGCCAAGGAGCACTCGACCGGCCCGACCGGCAAGCGGGGCGGCAGCCTGGGCTGGTTCGAGGCCGGCCAGATGGTCGAGCCCTTCAACAAGGCCCTGCAGGAACTCGAGCCCGGCAACTACAGCGCCGACCCGGTCAAGACGCGTTTCGGCTGGCACGTGGTCCGTCTAGAGGACGTGCGCACCAAGGAGCAACCCAAGTTCGAGGACATGAAGAGCGAGTTGCGCAACCAGCTGGTGAGCCAGCACGTCCAGGACTACATCAGCTCGCTGCGCGACGACGCCGAGGTCGAGACCAATCTCTCGAGCGAAACCGAAGGCGGCTCGGGCGACAGTGGCTCGGGCGAGGCCTCGGGTGAAGGCGACGGCGGGTCCGACTCGGGCGGCTCCAGCGGCGGCGCCTACTGAGCGCGTCGCCGGGGCCCGCCGGCGCGCCCCACGGGGGCCGGCGGGCCCTAGCGCCCGCCGGCGGCGGCGAGCGCATCCAGGCCACGCGCCAAATCCGCCTGGACGTCGCCTGCATCCTCCAAGCCGGCGGCCACGCGCACCAGCCCCTCGCCGATGCCGGCGGCCTCGCGCTGCTCGGGGGTCAGACGCCCGTGGGTGGTGCTGGCGGGATGGGTGATGGTGGTCTTCACATCGCCCAGATTCGCCGTGATCGAAAGCATGCGCGTACTGTCGATCACACGCCACGCCGCTTGCTGGCCACCCGTGACCTCGAACGAAACCACACCGCCGAAACCGGACTGCTGGCGCTTGGCCAGCTCGTGCTGGGGATGGTCGACCAACCCCGGATAATGCACCCGCTCGACGGCGGGATGTTCGACCAACCATCGGGCGAGCGCATCGGCGTTGGTGCAGTGCGCCTGCATCCGGATCCCGAGTGTTTCCAGCCCCTTGAGAAAGACCCAGGCGTTGAACGGGCTCATCGTGGGTCCGGCCGTGCGCAGAAAGGCATAGACCTGCTCACCGACCGTCTCGGCGTCGCCGACGACGGCGCCGCCGACACAACGGCCCTGCCCGTCGAGATACTTGGTCGCCGAGTGGATCACCAGGTCGGCGCCCAGATCGAACGGGCGCTGCAGGATGGGTGTGCAGAAGCAGTTGTCGACGACCAACCAAGCGCCCTGCTCGCGCGCGATCTGCGCGACCGCGGCGATGTCGGTGACCTCGGTCAGCGGATTGGTCGGGGTCTCGAGATATAGAAGACGCGTCTCCGGGCGGATCGCCGCGCGCCACTCGGCCAGGTCGGTGGGCGAGACCCACGTCGTCGGGATGCCCATCTTCGCCATGTAGTTGTTGAACAGCGAGGTAGTGGCCCCGAATACCCCGGTCGACGAGACGATGTGGTCGCCGCTTTGCAGCAGCGTCATGCAGGTCGCCAGGATCGCCGACATGCCCGAGGCGGTCGCGATGCACGCCTCGCCGCCCTCGAGCGCCGCCAGGCGCTCCTGGAACGTCCGCACCGTGGGGTTGGTGAAGCGCGAATAGATGTTGCGCCGGCGCTGGCCGGAGAACGATTCAGCGGCCTCACTCGCGGAATTGAAGCAGAAGCTGGACGTGGCGAAGATGGGCTCGGCGTGCTCGCACTCCGCCGTGCGCACCTGGCCGGCGCGGACGGCGCGGGTCGCGGGCGCGTACTCGCCCCAGTCGTCGCTGCTCATCGAATCGACCCCCTTAGGGCGTTGCGTGGGCCTCGCGCGAGCGATGGCCATGGAAAGGGGGCTAAAGCGGGCAGGCGCTCGCTTTAGCGGAATTTGTTAGGCGCCCGCAAGCTGATGCCTCAAATCGGCGCCATTAGTTCACAAAGATCCTACGACCGCGCCACCCGGACAGTCAACGCACCCACCCACGCCACTCGATTGCTCTCGCGAAGGGCGCGAAGATCAATCTCGCGCGAAAACCACGGGACACGACGTCGTCACCTCGATCAAAAGAGACCGGGTTGTGGCTCATCGATATGCGCCGTCCGCCCGCAGCGACGTGGTAGCAACGGGTTTCGATTGCTCCAGTTCGACCTGTCTCGGCACGAATGAAGCGCTCATCGCCATGCTATTTCCATGAGCCGATTGGATCACGGTGCTCACTCACCGTTATGGTCCGACTTTCTTGCGGCGACCTTTCTTTAGCCGCCTTCGTGCCTTGGCGAGATCAACGACAGAGATGTCGTATCGCACATCGACTCACTGAGCGACAAGCTCGGCGAGGACCTGGCGGACTTTCCGGATGCCCGTGCCGAGGTTCTGGCGGATCGCCTCCATGTCGAGCGCGACGCTCTCCTTGCCGGCGGCGCGATTGGCGACGACGCATAGGGCGGCGTAGTCGATGCCGAGCTCGCGCGCGAGCGCGGCCTCGGGCATCGCTGTCATGCCGACCAGGGTGCAACCGTCACGCTCCAGGCGCCCGATCTCGGCGGCGGTCTCGAGCCGCGGGCCTTGGGTGGCGCCGTAACACCCGCCGTCGACACAATCGATCCCCGCGCGCTCACAAGCCGAGAGGATCGACGTGCGCAGCGCGGGCGTGTAGGGCCAGGCGAAATCGACGTGATCGACGGCCACGCGCGCACCCTCGTAATAGGTATGGGCGCGGCCATGGGTATAGTCGATGAGCTGGTCGGGCACGCACAGGCCTGTGGGGCCCGGCGGCTCGACGATGCTGCCGACGGCACCGACGGCGACGATGCGGGTCACACCGGCGCCGCGCAGCGCCCACAAGTTGGCGCGATAGTTGATCTCGTGCGGTGCCAGCGCGTGGTCGATGCCGTGGCGGCTGAGGAAGACCACCGGCTGTTGATCCAGGCGCGCATGCACCAGCGGCGCCGACGGCGGCCCGTAGGGTGTGACCACGCTCTCCTCGCGGCGCTCTTGAAGGCCGTCGATCTGCTCGAGCCCGGTACCGCCGATGATGCCCCAGATGCCCATGCACGCTCCTTTGATCGTGTGTATCGAGCCACAGCAGACTAACGAAAAAACGGGCCGACGCGTTGGTGGCGCCCGCAAGAGCTACTGACGACGAGCGCACTCGAGGCAGCCGAGCGACGCGCTCGGCTTGTCACCCCGATGCCGGGCATCGAGCGCGGCAGCGCGCCTATTCGGGCCAGGCGTAAATGCCGGGCGCGTTGCGATACCACCCCTGATAATCCATGCCGTAGCCGAATACGTAGCGATCGGGCACCTCGAGACCGAAGAAGTCCGCCCGAGCGTGCGGGTCGCCGCGGTCGTGATTCTTGACCACGAGCACGGCAATCACCACCTCGTGCGCGCCGGCCGCGAGGAGGTGGCGTTGAACCGCCGCCAGCGAGTGTCCCTCATCGAGGATATCGTCGAGCAAAAGCACCTGGCGGCCCGCGACGGCGTTGCGCGGCCCGAAGCGCCAATCCAGCGCGCCGCCCTGGGTGGTATCGCGATAACGTGTGATGTCGACGGCATCGAGCTGCAACGGGGCGTCGATGCGCGGCAGCAGCTGGCCGGCCGGCACGATACCGCCCTGCAGCAGGCAGATCGCGAGCCAATCGCCGCCGGCAAGCCGCTGGGTAAGGGCCGTCGCCATCGCCGCGATGGCCTCGTCGACGGCCTCGCGCGAGTAGAGGCACTCCGCCGCGCGCAGATCCGCCCAGCTCATCGCCGACCCTCGCCGGGCTGGCCGCCCGCCGCCGTGGCATCGCCCTCGCCCCAACCACGCTCGACCGGATCGCCGCCCGGCAGGGTGGCGACGTGCAGCGTCGTCGTCGGGTACGCGATCTCGGCGCCGTGCTGACGCACGATAGCGGCGACGGCGAGCATGACATGCTCCTTGAGCGCGTGGAACGCGACCCAACGCTTCTCGGTGACCAGGCAGTAAATCATGATCTCCAGCGATGACGCACCGAACGAAACCAGATTCACGATCAGCGGCTGCCCCGTGTCGACGTCATCACGCGCGGCCAGCATCGCCCGGATATCACGCACGATCGCATCGACGACCGTGACGTCCTGGTAGCGCACACCCAACGTCTCGTAGATGCGTCGATGCGACATGCGCGACGGATTCTCGACGACCACGGTCGCGAACACAGAGTTGGGGATGTAGAGCGGGCGCATGTCGAACGTGCGCACGCGGGCCAGGCGCCAGCCGATCGCCTCGACCGTGCCCTCGATCTCGCGCTCGGGCGAGCGGATCCAGTCGCCGACGGCAAAGGGGCGATCCATGTGGACGATCACCCCGCCGAAGAGATTGGCCAGCAGGTCGCGCGCCGCGAAACCCACCGCGAGCCCACCGACACCGCCGAACGCGACTACGCCGGAGATCGAAAAGCCCAGCGATTGCACCGCGACCAGCACGCCTGCAACCACCACCACCGCGCGCAAGAGCTTGCCGAGCGCATCGATGGTGGTGCGATCAGGCCCCGTCGCGGCCCCCGGGGTGACATACTGGCGGATGAGGCCCTGCTCGATCCCGCGCGCGAGGCGCACGCCGAACCACACCACAGCGGCCACGATCCCCAGCGTGCGCAGCTCGCTCGCGAGATCGGCCACGGCCCAATCGATGCGCGCCCCTGCGATCTCGAGCGCCAGGGCCAGCGCCAGCACCCATAGACCGAGACTAACCGGGTGCCCGAGTGCGGCGACGACGACATCGTCCCAGATCGAACGTGTACGCTGCGCGTGACGCGTCAGATGCCCAACCACCCAGCGCTGAATGCAATCCACCACCAGGGTCGCCAGCAGAAGAGTCGCAACCGCGACGAGCCAGCGCTCGTCGCCCGCCCAATCGATCAGCCAAGGACCACGCTCGGGCAATGTCATACCGTGCCCTCGCGAGGCTCGTACGCGGGCATGGGGCCGTAGCTCACGCGCTCGACGACCGCACGCGCCTCGGCCCAGCGGGTCGTCGCCGCGAGCGCACGATCGACGCCGTTCGCCGGGTGCCCGTGCATCCGAATCAGACGCGCCTGGCTGACGGGCCGGTCCACTCGCGCCAAGCCCTCCGCGGCCGCCGCTGCGCCCCGCTGGTCATGGCAGAACAACGCCATGTCACAGCCCCCCGCGAGCGCCCGCTCGGCCCGCTCGGCCGGCGATCCCAGATCGGCGACGGCGGCCATCGATAGATCATCACTCAACACGGCCCCGGCGAAGCCGATATCGTCGCGCAACACGTCATGGAGCCATACCGGCGACAAGCTCGCCGGGTGCTCATCGACGGCCGGATACACGATGTGCGCCGGCATGAGTCCGGGCAGCCCATTGTGCGCCAGGCGCGCGAACGGGATGGCGTCCAGGTGCTCGATGTCGACGCGGTCGCGCGTATCGCGCGGCAGGGCCGCGTGCGAGTCGGCGGCGACGCTGCCGTGGCCGGGGAAATGCTTGGCCACCGCCGCCATGCCGGCGCCGCGCATGCCGCGCATCAGCGCGTTTCCAAGGCGTCCCACGACCTCGGGATCGCCATGCAGAGCGCGATCGCCCACCACCGCACTGATGCCGCGGCGCAGGTCGAGCACGGGCGCGAACGCGAGATCGACGCCGACGGCAAGCAGCTCCGCGGCCAGTAGCCAACCCACCTGCTCGGCCTCGGTGATCGCCCAGCGCGGCGCCTCGTCGAAGCGCTCGCCCAGCACGGCCATCGGGGGCAGGCGGGTGAACCCCTCGCGCAGGCGTTGCACCCGCCCGCCCTCCTGGTCGACCCCGACCAGCAGGTGCGGCTCGCGCAGGGCATGGATGGCACCTATCAACTCCGCGAGTTGATCCGGGCCCTCGACATTGCGCTCGAAAAGGATGACGCCGCCGACGTTGGGGTGGCACAGCAGCTCGCACTCCGCCTCGGTGAGCTGCGGGCCCTCGAGATCGACCATGACCGGCCCGAGCGCCACTAGACGGGCTCCAGCAGCACCACGGCATGGGCGGCGATGCCCTCACCGCGCCCGAGGGCATCGAGGCCCTCGTGCGTCGTCGCCTTGACGTTGACGCAGCCCGGCGTGACCGCGAGGGCGTGGGCGATAGTGGCGCTCATGGCGTCCACGTGGGGTCCGATCGCAGGTTTCGCCGCGATTACGCTGATATCGGCATTGCCCGGGCGCCAGCCGGCATATGCGACCCGGGCCACGACATCGGCGAGCAGCGCCCGGCTGTCGGCGTCGCGCCAGCTCGGGTCGTCATCGGGGAACAAGCGCCCGATATCGCCCAGCGCCGCCCCGCCCAGCAGGGCATCGCACAAGGCGTGCAGGGCGACATCGCCGTCCGAGTGCGCGCGCACGCCCACGTCGCAGTCGATCGCAACCCCGCCGACTTGGACGTGGTCGCCCGCCCGGAAGGCGTGGATGTCGTAGCCGTGGCCGATGCGGTTCATGAAACGGTCGCAACACCCCGGCCGGCCAGTATGGCCTCGGCCAGGGCCAGGTCGGCGGGCCGCGTGATCTTGATGTTGGCCGGATCCCCGGCGACGAGATGCGGTGCGCCACCGATGGCCTCGATCGCCGAGGCGTCGTCGGTGACGTTCGCGTCGGCGCGCGCGAGCGCCTCGGCGAGGCGTGCCCTAGGGAAACCCTGCGGCGTCAGCGCACGCCACAGGCCGCTGCGGTCGACGGTCGCGGCCACGCGCTGCGCGTCGTCGCAGCGCTTGAGGGTATCGCTGACAGGCACCGCCAGCAGCGCGCCGTCGGGCTCGCCCGCGACCGCGAGCAACCGCTCGAGGTCGTCGGTGGGCAGGCACGGGCGCGCCGCGTCGTGGACCAGCACGGGGGTGGCCGCATCGTCGTCGGCGAGCGCCTCCAGGCCCCGCGTCACCGAGGCCGCGCGCGTGGCGCCGCCGGCGACCGTCTCGATGCGCGCGTCCAGGTGCGCGCATGCAGCGGCGCTGCCGTCGTCGTGCGGTGGCACGGGGATCACGAGCCGATCGAGCTCATTTCGGGCCAGCAATGGCGCCAGCGCCCAGGCCATCACGGTCGCCCCCGCCAGCGCCCGCTGCGGCTTGAGCGGCCCCGCGCCCATGCGCGTGGCCGCGCCGGCGGCCGGCACGACGGCGCAAAAGCGGCGCGGACTCACTCGCGCATGTCCTGTCGGCCGCGCTCGGGCGAGACCACCCGATAGAACGTCTCGCCCTCACCGACCATGCCGAGCTCGGCGCGCGCACGGGCCTCGACCGCCTCCAGGCCCTGCTTGAGATCGCGCACCTCGGCCGCGAGGGCCTCATTGCGCTCGCGCAGCGCGGCATTGCGCTCGCGCTGCTCGGCGATCGCCTCGTTGAGGCGCCGCACTTCCAAAACCCCGCCGTCGGCGAACCAGAGGCGGTACTGCAGCACCACGAGCACGGCGACGAGTACGGCGATCAGGATTCGCAAGTTTCCTTCCCAGGCCTCGCCGGCGTCATAGCAGCGACCGGCGCGGGCCTAACGGCTAGCGCGCGAAAGCAGCGTCGCCCGCGTAGCGGGCACGGTCGCCGAGGCGCTCCTCTATACGCATTATTTCATTATACTTGGCTACACGGTCCGAGCGGGAGGCCGACCCCGTCTTGATCTGGCCCGCGCCCGAGGCGGCGGCGATGTGCGCGATGGTCGTGTCCTCGGTCTCGCCCGAGCGGTGCGACACCACATTGGCGTAGCCGCTGGCGCGCGCGAGCCGCATCGCCGCCTGGGTCTCGGTGAGCGTGCCGATCTGGTTGACCTTGACGAGGATCGCGTTGGCGGCGCCCTGGTCGATCCCGCTGCGCAGGATGTCGGGGTTGGTGACGAACAAGTCGTCGCCCACCAGCTGCACCCGGTCACCGAGCTTACGCGTCATCTCGATCCAGCCCGACCAGTCATCCTCGGCCAGCCCGTCCTCTACCGAACGGATCGGATACTTGTCGAGCCAGCCGCTCAGGTAGTCGATGAACTCATCCGCGGTGAACGAGCGCTTCTCCGAGGCCAGAGTATAGGTGCCATTTTCGTAGAACTCGGAGCTGGCAACGTCGAGCGCGAGCCATACATCGCGCCCCGCGCGGTAGCCCGCGTTCTCGATGGCCTCCAGGACGGTCTCGATCGCGGCCTCGTTCGACGGCAGATTGGGCGCGAAGCCGCCCTCGTCACCGACACCCGTCGCCAGGCCGCGACCCGAGAGCACCTTCTTGAGCGCGTGGAAGATCTCGGCGCCGTAGCGCAACGCCTCCGAGAACGACGCCGCCCCGGTCGGCACCACCATGAATTCTTGTAGATCGACACTATTGTCGGCGTGCGCGCCGCCGTTGAGGATGTTCATCAGCGGCACCGGCAGCGCCGCGTCCTCGCCGCGCGCAAGATGCTCGTAGAGCGGCACGCCGGCGTCGTGCGCCGCGGCGTGGGCATTCGCCAGCGACACCGCCAGCAACGCGTTCGCCCCCAATCGCCCCTTGTTGTCCGTACCATCGAGGTCGATCAGGGCGCGATCCAGCGTGCTCTGATCGTGGGCGTCGTGGCCCCGTACCGCGGGGCGGATCTCGCGGTGGACGTTGGCCACGGCCGTACGCACCCCCTTGCCCAGGTAGCGCCCCTTGTCGCCGTCGCGCAGCTCGATGGCCTCGCGTACACCCGTCGAGGCCCCCGAGGGCACCGCGGCTCGGCCCCACGCGCCCGAGGCGAGGCGCACATCGGCCTCGACCGTCGGATGCCCGCGCGAGTCCAGGATCTCGCGCGCCCGGATGTCCACTATCTCGCTCATGTCACGACCTCGGTTGGTTGGTTCGTACTCGTCGTGGCGTGCGTGGCCTCGCACGCCAGGATAGCCATCACGATAGATCGGCCTCGGCGTACGGCACCGATTTAACGCTGTGGTCGAGCGTGATCAGTGTCTCCAGCAAGCCTTCCAGGCGCGCCAGTGGCCAGGCATTGGGCCCGTCGGACAAGGCCTCCTCGGGGCGCGGGTGGGTCTCCATGAATAGCCCCGAAACACCCGCAGCCACTGCCGCGCGCGCGAGCACGGGCACGTGCTCGCGCTGCCCGCCCGAGGCACCGCCCTGGCCCCCGGGCAGCTGCACCGAGTGGGTCGCGTCGAACACCACCGGCGCGCGGGTGTTGCGCATCTCGGCGAGGCCGCGCATGTCGGCGACCAGGTTGTTATAACCGAACTGGAAACCGCGCTCACAGACCATGACTTGGTCGTTGCCCGCCGCGCGCGCCTTGTCGACCACATTGGCCATGTCCCAAGGCGCGAGGAACTGGCCCTTTTTGATGTTGACCGGCAGCCCGGCCGCGGCGACCCGCTGGATGAAGTCGGTCTGGCGGCAGAGAAACGCCGGGGTCTGCAGCACGTCCACGGTCGCCGCCACCTCGTCGATCGGGGTGTCCTCGTGGACGTCGGTCAACACGGCCAGGCCGGTCTCGCGGCGGACCCGCTCCAGCACGGCGAGCCCATGCTCGCGCCCTGGGCCGCGGAAGCTCGTCGCCGAGGAACGATTCGCCTTGTCGAACGACGACTTGTAGACCAGGGGCACGCCCGTGCGCTCGGCGATGCCGGCGAGCGCCTCGGCCGATTCCATTGCAAGCGCCTCGCTCTCGATCACGCAGGGACCGGCGATCAGCAACAGCGGGCATCGCGGGCCGACCTCGTAGCCACAGAGATTCATTGCGCCTGCCCGTTGTAGGCCAACGCGGCCGTGATGTAGCTGGAGAACAGCGGATGCCCGTCGCGCGGGTTCGAGGTGAACTCGGGGTGGAACTGGCAACCGATGAACCACGGGTGATCGGGCAGCTCGACGACCTCGACGAGCGCCTCGTCGTGCGAGACACCCGAGAACACCAGCCCCGCCTCGCGCAGCGCCTCGAGATACTGATTGTTGAACTCGTAGCGGTGGCGGTGGCGCTCGAGGACCTGATCGCCGCCGTAGATCGCCTGGATCCACGTGGCGGGGCGCAGGCGGCACAGCTGACCACCCAGGCGCATGGTGCCGCCCAGATCGGAGTGCTCGCTGCGGCGCTCGAACGTGCCACTCGCCGTCTGCCACTCCGTGATCAAACCGATCACGGGATGGGTGCAGTCGCGCTCGAACTCGGTCGAGTTGGCGTCCGCCAGCGCCGCGACGTCGCGGGCGAACTCGACGACGGCGACTTGCATGCCCAAGCATATACCCAAAAACGGGACGGCGTTGGTCCGGGCGTAGCGCACCGCCGCGACCTTGCCCTCGATCCCGCGCACGCCGAAACCGCCCGGGATGAGCACGGCGTCGAGGCCATCGAGGAGATGGGTGCCTTCCATCTCGAGCTGCTCGGAATCCACGTAGCGGATATGAACCTTGGTGCGCGTGTGGATGCCGGCGTGGATGAGTGCCTCGTTCAACGACTTGTACGAGTCGGTCAGGTCGGTGTACTTGCCCACCATACCGATGGTCACCTCGTGCTCGGGCGCGTCCAGGCTCGCGACGACGGCGTCCCACTGGCTCAGATCGGCCGGCGGGAGGTGGTCGGTCAGCCCCAGGCGCTCGAGCATGATGTCGTCGAGCCCCTGGCGTTGATAGATCCGCGGGATGCGATAGATGTGGTCGACATCGATGGCCGAGGCCACAGCACGCTCGGGAACGTTGGTGAAGAGCGCGATCTTTCGCCGCTCTTCCTCGGGCAGCGGCTCGGCGGCGCGGCACAGCAGCATGTCGGGCTGGATGCCGATCGAGCGCAGCTCCTTGACCGAGTGCTGGGTGGGCTTGGTCTTCACCTCGCCCGAGCTGGCGATATAGGGCACGAGCGTGAGGTGGATGAACATGGCATTCTCGCGGCCCACCTCGACGCCCATCTGGCGGATCGCCTCCATGAACGGCAGCGACTCGATGTCGCCCACGGTGCCGCCGATCTCGACCATCGCGATATCGGCGTCACCGGCGCCCGAGGCGATCAGGCGCTTGATCTCGTCGGTGATATGCGGGATGACCTGGACGGTCGCCCCCAGGTAGTCGCCGCGACGCTCCTTGGAGATCACGTTCTGGTACACGCGCCCGGTCGTGAAGTTGCTGAGCTGGCTCGTGTGGAAACGCGTAAAGCGCTCGTAGTGGCCCAGATCGAGATCGGTCTCGGCGCCATCCTCCGTGACGAATACCTCACCGTGTTGATAGGGGCTCATCGTGCCCGGATCCACGTTGATGTAGGGATCGAGCTTGAGCATGGCGACCTTGAGCCCGCGCGCCTCCAGCAGGGCGCTCAGCGAGGCCGCCGCGATCCCCTTACCCAGCGAGGAGACAACGCCACCGGTTACGAATACATAGCGCGCCATCGGTAGGTGGCTCACCCCTCTGCACGGCCGGGCCAATGAAAGCCGACGAGGTTAGCAGACCCCCCCGCATCCGGCAATTGGAGGCCTCGCCGCCGTGCGGGGCAAGCGCTCGACCACGCGCGCGCCGATCACGATGGTTCCGGGCCGCTGGGGCCCCCGTCCTCGCTGGCGCCGGCGCCCAGACCGATCACCGCGACCCAGACGCCATCGACGAACACCAGCGGCGCCCGCGCCCGCTCCCACGGGGGCCAGCCGGCGCGGCGCAGGAGCTCGCGCAGCGGCTCGGCACGCGCGGCTCCGGCCGGCTGAAAGCGCTCCCCGCCCACGGGCAGGCGAATCTCGACCGAGGCCGCGGGATCGGCCTCGATGCCATGGGCGGCAAGCTCAGCCGGTGTCACGGTACGATGCGGCAGCACCAGCGCCTGGCTGCGATCGGACCAGCTATAGGCCGTCCCGGACTCGACCGCCGGTGCCGGGGACAGCGCCCAGGCAAGCCCGTGCCAGGCGCGCACCTCGCCACCGGCCCACTGCACATGCGGGCAGCGATCGGGGCCCGACTCGATGAGCTGGCGCCGCACCGACTCGAGGCGCCGCGCCGGCGGCCGCGTCAGCCCCGCGTGCACCAGCCACCAACGCAGCAGTGCGCGCTGGCGGTGCGCCGGTAGCGTCGCCATGGCGGCGATCTCCAGGGTGGCATCGACCCCGCCGCGGCAGTGGACATAGTCGCGCGCGGCGAGCGCGTCCACACCGGCGGCGGCCTCGGCGGCTTGATCGGCTGCGCGCGCCAGAGTGGCATCGATGCCGGACCACCGCGCGCGCAGGGTCGGCAGCACGTGCTCGCGCAACCAGGCGCGCTCGTAGGCGGCATCAGCGTTGGCGGGATCGTCGATATGAGCCAGCTCCCGGGCCTCGACCTCGGCCAGCAGGCTGACCCGCGCCAGCCCCAGCCATGGGCGCAAGTGGATGCCCCGACCCAGCGCCGCGCGAACGGGCATCCCCGCCCACCCGTGGACACCGCCGCCACGCAACAGCGCCAGCAGCATGGACTCGGCCTGGTCGTCGCGGTGGTGCGCCGTCACGAGTACATCGTCGGGCCCCAGACGCTCAGCCAACGCCGCGTAGCGCGCCTCGCGCGCCGCCGCCTCCGGGCCCTCCCCGGCGGCGGACGCATCCACGCGGATCACGCGGCAGCGCGCGCCCAGCGCCCGCGCCTGGTGGCGGCAGTGCTCGGCCCAGTCGTCGGCGTCACGGTGCCAGCCGTGGTGCACATGCACGGCCGTGACCCGGCGCTTGGGCCAGTGGGCCAAGGCGTGCACCAGCAATAACGTGGAGTCGGGGCCGCCGCTGAAAGCGACGAACACACGCCGGGGTCGCGGCGTGTGGGTGGCCGCGGCACTCGCCAGCGCCTCGGCGGCCGGGGAGCGCGATGGGTCATTCATGGAGGTGCCGTCGGGTCAGGCGTTCTCGCGGTAGCGCCCAAACGCCCGCCAACGCTCATACCGGGCCGTCGCCAGCTGCTCCGGGGTCATCTGGTCCAACGCGGACAGGCCCCATGCCAAACCCTTTTTCACGCTCGCGGCCGCGGTGTCGTAATCGCGATGGGCACCGCCGAGCGGCTCGGGCACGATCTCGTCGATCAAGCCCAGCTCCTTCAACCGCTCCGATGTAATGCCCATGGCCTCGGCGGCATCCGCGGCGCGGTCGGACGACTTCCACAGGATCGAGGCACAGCCCTCGGGCGAGATGACCGAATACGTGCTGTATTCCATCATCAACAGTCGATCGCCCACGCCGATGCCCAGCGCGCCGCCCGAGCCGCCCTCGCCCACGACCGTGGAGATGATGGGCGTGCGCAGCGACGCCATTGCGTACAGATTGCGCGCAATGGCCTCGCTCTGGCCCCGCTCCTCGGCGCCGACGCCGGGATAGGCCCCGGGTGTGTCGATCAGCGTGATTACGGGCAGGCCGAACTTCTCCGCCATGCGCATCAGGCGCAACGCCTTGCGATAGCCCTCGGGTCGCGGCATGCCGAAGTTGCGCCGCAGCTTCTCCTTGGTATCGCGGCCCTTTTGATGGCCGATGACCATCACGGGCCGGCCGTCGAGGCGCGCCATGCCGCCGACGATCGCCGGATCGTCGGCGTAGGCACGATCCCCGTGGAGTTCGGTGAACTCGTCGAAGACGCGCTCGATGTGGTCGAGCGTGTGGGGACGCAGCGGATGGCGCGCGAGTTGGGCGATCTGTTGCGACTTGAGCTTGCTGAAGATGCTGCGCGTCAGCGACTCGCACTTGTCCTGGAGACGCTGGATCTCCTCGTTGATATTGACCTCGGGGTCGGCATCCTCTCCGAGGTAGCGCAGCTCCTCGATCTTCGCCTCAAGCTCGGCGATCGGCTGTTCGAATTCCAGGAAGTTGGGGTTCATGCGTGTCTTCTATTCGGCGCCGCGGATCGATTCATGGTACACGCCCGTCGGTAGACTATCAGCGTCGGCCCGCGCTTGCCGGCTTCAGCGCAAGCCAAAAGAAACCGGTAGCGTGATCGTGATGGGCGTGGGCTCCATGTCCTCGTCGAACGCGGGCGCGGGTGCCGCCCGCGCCAGCATCTCCCGGGCCGCCCGGTCGAGCACGGCGTTGCCCGAGCCCTGTTCGATCCGCCGATCCGTGAGCCGCCCGTCGGGGTAGACCGTGAACGCCACCTCGACACGCCCCTCGATCCCGCGCGCCTGCGCCCGCCGCGGATACCGCTTGTGGCGCGACACATGGGCGCGCAGCTTGTCGAGGTAATCGGCCCGCACGCCCGGGTTTCCACCACCGGCACTGCCACCACCCCCGCCGGTCGCCGAGCCATCACCGCTGCCGGCCTGGCCCCGATTACCCTCGTGCTCGGCCTGCTCGGCATCCGCATCGGTCGCTAGGTCGGTGCTCGTGGGCTCGGCCTCGCCCGCCTCGGTTTGCTCCGGCTCCGGCTCCGGCTCGGGTTCAGGCTCGGGTTCAGGCTCGGGTTCAGGCTCGGGTTGGGGCTCGGGTTCGGGCTCGGGCTCGGGTTCAGGTTGGGGCTCCGGCTCGGGTTTCGACTCCGGCTCAGGCTCGGCTTCGGCGACACGCGGATCGGGCTCCTCAGTCGCCTGCTCCTGCGCCGCCTCCGTCGGCTGTCTCTCCTGCGGCTCGGTCTCTCGCGGCTCGGCCTGCGACCCGGTCTCCTGAGCCTCTGTGGCGCTCTCCTCGGGCTCGGGCGCCGTCTCCTCCGGCTCGCGCGAGCGTTGGACCTGCCCAGCGCGACTGCCCGCCGGCGCCAAATCCACTACGAGGCCGCCCTCGCCTTCGGCCCGGGCCCCGGTATCCAAATCGCGCTCGGGCCAGCTCAACAGCGCCGCTATGTGCACCGCGAAGGCAACAGCGCCCACCACGAGCCAGCGTACGCACCGGTTCATGACGACGCTTCGGGATCGCCGCTCGCCAACAGCCGCACGCGTTCGATGCCTGCCTCACGCAGGACCTCGATCACCGCCAGCAGGCGCTGGCTTTGTGCCTTGGCGTCGGCGCGCACCACCAAGGGCGTCGCGTCCTCGCGCTCGGCCTGCCAGCGCTCGAGCCGAGCCGGCAGCGCCTCCAACGCGATGGCCTCGCCGCCGAAGGCGATGCGCCCATCGGCGGCGACGGCGAGGCCGGTCGAAGCCGGCGCGGGCACATCCGGCGCAGCACGCACCCGCGCTGGCCGCAGATCGAAGGGTGTTGTCGTGGACAAGGCCCCGGCGATCATGAAGAAGATCAACAAAAGGAAGACGATGTTGATCAGCGGCAGGACGTTGTCTTCGGAGGTTCGCCGGCTTCGCGGCAGCGGCACAATCACCGCGCCCCCTCGGCCAGGGTCGCAGCTTGGATGCCGCCGGCGTGCAGCCGATCAAGCGCGCGCAACGTAGCCTGGACCGAGGCATCCCCGCTGGCCCGCACGACCACCGGCCGCTCGCCCCCGCTACCGCGGGCCCCCGTGACCGCATCGGCGAGTGCCCCGGGTTGCACGGTCCGCCCGTCGAGCTGGTAGCCACCGCTGGCGGTCACCTCGACGACCACGGGATCCACATCGGGATCGGCCGGCGCATCGGCCGGCGGCAATCCCAAATCGAAGCCCCGCCAGTCCATGAAACTCGAGGCGAGCATGAAGAACACCAGCAGTATGAAAACCACGTCGATCAGCGGGGCCAGGCGAATCCCGGGCGGTCTACGGCCCGGCACCTCAATCCGCAAAGGCGGGCTCCCGCATTGGCGTCACGTTCGCTTCGATGTCATCGCCAGCCACCGCCGCCTCGTCATGGCCCGCCAGTCGCTGCACGTGTCGACTGAACACGCGCGTCGCCGCGTCCTGCATGCGGTGGTGTAGGCGCTCGAGCTGACGCTCGAGCAAGGTATTGGCAGCGACCGCCGGTATCGCCACGGTCAAGCCGGCCGCCGTGGTCAGCAGGGCGACCCAGATGCCGCCCGAGAGCACGGCCGGATCGACCTGGCTGCCAGCGGCCTCCAGTGCCTGGAATGCGTCGATCATGCCGATGACAGTGCCCAAAAGGCCCAAAAGCGGAGCCAGCGTGCCGATCAGCTCGAGCGGGCGCAGCCCCCCGCGGAGCGACTCCAGCCAGGCGGCCCCGCGCCGCGCCACCTCCTCGCGCACGGTGGCATCGTCGATGCCATCGTCGCGGCGGCCCGCCAGCGCCACGCGCAGGACGTCGGCGACCGGATCATGCGCCCGGCGCAAGGCCTCGAGCGCGGCCTCGTCGCGGCCACGGGCGCACTCGACCAGCGCCCGATCGACCTGGCTTCGGCGCCAGATCCCGGCCCGCACGAACTCCCACAGCTTGTGCAGGATGATCGCGAGCGCGATCACCGACAGGCCGGCGAGGATCCACATGACGGTGCCGCCGGCCTCGAGCAGTGCGAACATCGAGCCCGATTGATCCATGCCGTGTCTCCAAAGGGCCGAGGGCGCGCATGGTGTCATAAAACGGAACGATTTTCATTTGTACGCCGAGTCCGGATCGGCCGTCCGGGCCCGCCCCAACCGAGCATCCACGGCTGGGCCATGCACCAAGCGCTCCCGATAGGTACACTCAACTCCATGCCGATGCACCTCGCCAAGCGACCACCGACTCGGTCCCCGGCAAGCCGTTCCCCGAGTCGGGTGCGCGTCGTGCCTAGGCGCTGATGCTCCTGCTCGCCCGCCTCCTGCGAATCCTCAACTCGGAGACCGATCCGAGCCAGATCGGCTTCGCCGTGGCGCTGGCCTGCGTCTTCGGTCTCACGCCGTTGTGGACACTGCACAACGGGATCGTGTTGCTGCTCGTGCTTTTCCTTCGCGTGAATCTGGCGTCGTTTCTGTTCGCCTGGGCGTTGTTCACCGCCATCGCCTATGTGCTGGACCCGTTGTTCGATCTGCTGGGCCACGCCGTGCTCACCGCCGATGCGCTGCGCCCGATTTGGTCAACGCTCTACGGAACGGACCTCGCGCGCCTGACCGAGTTCAACAACACGGTCGTGATGGGGAGCTTGATCTTCTCGATCGCACTGGCGGTCGTGCTCTACTTCGCCACGACCTACGCGCTGCGCCAGTACCGCCGAACGATCCTGGCCTGGCTCAAGCAGCAGCGCTTCTACCGGGTGGTCACACAGATGCGGGTCCTGCGGCTCTACACGAGCCTGGGAGACCGGTGATGACGCGCATCCGCTGGTGGGGCCTCGCGGTATTCGCGATCGTCGTCGGCAGCACCGTCGCCGCCTGGATCCTGTTCGCCGATACACTGGTGCGCCGCGGCATCGAGGCCGCGGGAACCCGCATGGTGGGTGCCCGGGTCGAGCTCGCGAGCGCCGATGTGGGCTTCTCGCCCGCACGGCTGCAACTCGAGGGCCTCGAGGTCACCAACCCCGACGCCCCCATGCGCAACGCCCTGGCGGCGCGGCGCATCGCCTTCGATTTCGATTGGCTCGGCCTCTTCCTCGATCGGGTCCACATCGACGAGATGGCGGTCGAGGGGCTGCGGTTCGACACCGAGCGCGCCGCCAGTGGCGCCGTCGGCTGGAGCGACCCGACCGAGACCGCCGACAAACTCATGCCCGCCGAGAAGCAGCGCACGAGCCTCCCGCCGCTGGAGGTGCCGTCGGCGGCCGAGGTGCTCGAGCGCGAGCAGCTCGAGAGCCCGAAGATCATCGCCGATGCCGGCCAAAAGGTCACCGAGCGCCGCAAACGCCTGGACAAGCGCATCGAGGAACTGCCCGGCCAGACCGCGCTGGCGGGCTACCAGCAGGAGCTCGAAGAGATCGGCCAAGCCGACGGCACGCTCGAGCAGGTGCGCGGCGTCAAACGGCTGCGCGACCTGGTGAAATCCATTGAGGGCGATCTCGAGCGCCTGCGCCGCGCGCGCAACGAGGCCGAGGCCTCGGTCAACGACGCACAAGACATCGCGGGTAAGGCCCGCCGGGCCCCCGCCGCCGACATCCAGCGGCTCTACCGCAAGTACACCGATCCGGAAGCGGTCGCCGCCGAGCTCATGCACTACCTGCTCGACCCGGCGGTCGCCGGTTGGCTGAACTCGGGCTGGTACTGGTACCAGCGCATCTCACCGTATCTCGGCGGCGGCGACGGTGACGACGCCGCCGTCCGACCCGCGCGCGGTGCCGGGCGCATCGTGGCCTACCCCGAGGCCGGCAGCGAGCCCAGCTTCCTCATCCGCCGGATCCGCCTGAGCGGGGGCGAAGGGGACCGACTGGACGGGCGCATCACCGACATCGCGACCCCCGCAAGCCAATGGGGCGAGCCGCTGCGCATCGACGCCAAAGGCGACGGTGTCGCCGGGTACCAACGTCTCGTCCTGCAGGCCTCGATCGACCGGCGTACCCTCGGCGAATCCAGGAGCCGCATCGACTTCGACGGCGACGGCGCCTCCGTGAACGGCTGGGCGCTGGGCCAAAAGGACGGCCTCACCGCCGACGGCGGCAATGCAGACATCAGCGTCGTCGGCACCGTCACCAACGGCGCGCTCGACATCGACTTGCGCGCCACGGTCAGCGGGGCGCATTTCGGGGCCGGGTCGTCGGCGGCGCCGCTGCTCGCCGGCGCGGCCAAGGCGATGTCGGACGCCGGCCGCATCCAGATCAAAGCGGACGTCACCGGCACCACCGACGACCCGGAGATCCGCATCTCGTCGTCGCTGCAGGGCCTGCTCGCACCGGTCCTGCGCAAGGGGCTGCAGCAAGCGGCCAGCGGCTTCCAGGACGACCTGGCGAAATCGATCCGGGATCGCACGGCCGAGCCCCTGGCCGAGATCGACGTCGCCCAGACCGAGCTCGAATCACTCGAGACCCGGCTTACCGATCGCATCGATCGCTACCAGAACACGCTCAAGCGGGCCCGCAAGAAGCTCGACTGATCCCCTCAGTCACTGCCCCCTCAGCGGGAAATCAAAAAGCGGGCGCGAAGATCTCGTAGAGCAGCCAGCCAATCCCGGCGACCGCCGCTATAACCAACGCCAACAAAACCACGTTGACGGCGAACTTCACGAGGCGATAGAGGGTCCGATTATGCCCCTTCAGCGCCTTGCCCTTATCCAGTACGGGCTTGACGCTGGCGAATACGCGGTTTGCCAGGCCCCGTTTGTCCTCCGAGGTATTGGGAACGATGGTGGCGCGCATCAAGATCTTGTAAACGAAGTTCACTATGGACCCGAGCAAAAACGTGGGCCGCTCCACATCGCACATCAGGATCAGCCGGTACTGATCCGCGTCATTGTGCGCATAGTGCATGTACGTCTCGTCGAACAGCAGATCCTGCCCGTCACGCCAGGAGTAGTCCCTGCCGTCGATATTGATATAGCAGGCATCCGAATTGGGCGTGGCCAGCGCCAGGTGGTAGCGAAGCGAGCAGGCGAACGGGTCCATGTGCGGTGTCAGCTTTGACCCCACCGGCAACACCGACAACATGGCCCCGTTAATCGTCGGCGCCCCCTCGAGCAGCTTGACCGTCTCCGGACACAAGCGCTTCGCGGAGTCGTGGGTATAGCCATACCACTTCAGATAGAATTTGCTCCAACCGTACTTATAGAACGTGCGGAACCCGACATCGTAGTACGCCGAGGCCTCGGGGTCGTTCGTCTTGTCGAACTCGCCCCCCTCATAGAGCGCGATCGCTTCTTCCCGAATGGTCCTCCAATTCTCGCGCAGATCGGCGAGGTCCTCGAACTCGCTCGTGTCCATAATCGCCCGTCGGGCCTTGGACCGCGTGAATGCGTATAAAAGGCAGTTCAGCGGGGCGAAGACAGGCCACCCCTTGCGCACATACTCCTTGAAGTTCGCATACCGAACGTTGCCGCGGAACCGATAGACGTAGACGACCGAGCCGGCCACGAACACGATCAAGGCCGCCCCGAGTGTACCCGCTAGCATTTTTCTGCCTCCTGTTCTTCGCGCACCGCGCTTCGCATCATCAACTCAACCCCGATAGCGTCTCCAACATCACGCCCATCGAGGCTCGCACCTGTCCAGGGACATGATAACAGATCGCCACGGAAAGGGGCCGCTCGCGAGCGGCT
>CAYUKN010000001.1:0-46536 GCA_964445325.1 uncultured Ectothiorhodospiraceae bacterium | reverse complement strand
CTGTCCAGGGACATGATAACAGATCGCCACGGAAAGGGGCCGCTCGCGAGCGGCTAAGCTCCGCGGCGGAGCCGCCGCATCCGCGAATCGTACGCCGATCGGCCCCGCCTATCGCATCCTGATATCGCCTCAGGAACCCGCTAGCGAGCCCTGGATGACGACCGCCAATCCGTGAAGCTGGGGCCCTGCATCGCGGTTTCAATAAGCGATGTCACTGAGAAATTTCCAGTTTGGATGGCTGATTCCCCGATCCATCGGCGATAAGTGCGAGATGTCGTTGTGCCGGTCAACACCTTGCGGAGCGTATATCGCATGCTAAGCGAAACGGCGACACCAATGACAAAGCGCCCAGTGTTACGCAATCATCGGGATTGTCGAGGCCGACGACCACGACAATCCCGATCCCGGCCAGCAGACCGATACCCGGATAGAGGGACCACGGGTCAGTGACCATAAACGGCTACTGCCGTTGGTACGTCTCGCCCTCGCTCATCTCCTTCCTGGTCACAAGGCGTTGTACGCATTCCGCATTGCGCGATCGAATTTGCATTCAATGTTCCACTCCAGGTGTTTCGCGTACCCAATGGGCACGTCGTCGACCTGGCCGAACTGACGGCTAGCCGGTGCCGCCGGCCGAAACGGGTTGGGACAGGCCTGACGCTGAGGCGGCCGGTAGCCGCCCGCAATGCGCCGGCCGCGGTGCCGCAACAGCCGATGGGCTGTCGGCGACTTATCCGCCCGACTCGCTTGGGAGCGCGTTGCCGAGAGCCGCCATGTGTGGCCCGACGAGTGGCGCTGCCGCGCGAAACTCCCCGATTTGTTCCACTGAGGCGGGACATATCCATTCCCTTTGATATGTGCGTCGCACTGACTCCGCCATTTCGCGAATCGTCGGCGCGAATACTACGCCCGCCGTGTACCCTTGGTGCCAGCCTCTACGTGACGGCTTCAGCGGAGTGCGCGCTGCTGCCGGAATTGCTCGAGCAATGCCACGTGGCTGCGCGTGCCACGGTGGAAGCAGGTGACCTCGAACTTCTCGTTGGGTGCGTGCATGCCGTCGTCCTCGAGGCTGAAGCCCATCAATAGGGTGTCCATGCCGAGGATGTCGCGCGCCCAGGCGGCGATGGGAATGGAGCCGCCGCAGCCCATCAGGATGGGCTCGCGGCCGTAGACGTGCTCGAGGGCGCCGCGGGCCGCACGCATCAGGGGCGAGTCGCTCGGGATGCGGATGGCGGGGGCGGCCGAGTGCACGGTGACCTCGCTGGTGCAGCCGGCGGGGGTGTTTTCATCGACGAAGAGCCGCACGGCCTCGGCGATGCGGTCGGGGTCCTGCTCGGGCACGAGCCGGAAGCTCACCTTGGCGCTGCCCTGGCGCGGGATGACGGTCTTGGCCCCCGTGCCGGTGAAGCCGCCGACGAGGCCGTTGACGTCGCAGGTCGGGCGCGACCACAAGCGTTCGAGCAGGCTCCGGTCGGACTCGCCGCCGCCGCTCACCGACACGCCCGCGCTTGCGAGGAAACCCTCGTCGTCCATATCGAGCGCGTGCCAGGACGCGAGCTCGTCGTCGCTGGGCTCGACGACATCGTCGTAGAAGCCGGACACTTGTACCCGCCCACGCTCGTCCTGCAGCGCGCCGACGATGCGCCCGACGGCATTGAGCGGATTGGACACGGCCCCGCCATAGAAGCCCGAATGCAGGTCGTGACTGGGCCCGTGGCAGGTAATCTCGGTGTAGAGCAGCCCGCGCAGGGTGTAGGTGATCGCCGGGGTGTCGACGTCCCACATCGCCGTGTCGCTGACGACGCAGACGTCGGCGCTGAGCTCGTCGCGGTAGCGCTCGAGGAAAGGCCGCAGATTCTTGCTGCCGACCTCCTCCTCGCCCTCGATGAGCACGGTCGCCTGCACGGGCAGATCGCCGTGCTCGGCGTGCCAGGCGCGCAGGGCCTCGAGCCACATCATGAGCTGGCCCTTATCGTCGACCGCGCCGCGGGCGACCATCTGGCGACCGTGGGGACCGTCGACCAATGTCGGCTCGAACGGATCGGCGTTCCAGGACGCGACCGGATCGGGCGGCTGGACGTCGTAGTGGCCGTAGTAGAGCACGTGCGGGGCGCCCTCGCCCGGTCCCGGATGGTGGCCCAACACGGCCGGGTGGCCGTCGGTCTCGCGGATCTCGACGCGGAAGCCGAGCCCCCGCAGCTGATCGACCAGCCATTGCGCCGCACGGCGCATGTCGTCGCCATAGGCGGGATCGGTGCTCACGCTGGGAATGCGCAACAGCTCGGACCAGCGGCCGATGGCGGCCTCCAGATCGGCGTCGACGCGTTCGAGCACGGTATCGAGCATGAGCAACTCCCAGCGCGGTTATTGATGGCGGACTGCGGCTGAGGATGGCGCAACGCGGCAACCGCCACAAGATGCGGGGTCGATTGCGCTGCGTGGCGATCGATCCCTCGATGCGTAGCGCGCGCGTGGACACGCTCGCTGCGCGGGGTTTAGCCTCAGCGACCTTTTGAGAATGCGACGCAGCCGCGTCGTTACGGGGGCTCAGCGATCGTGCGCTTGGGGTATGCCATCCGAGGCGGCTGGAGACGGGTAAAGCGCAACACGGCTCATCTGGCGGGCGGTGTGCTCGCCTGCGCGATCGCGGCCCCCAGCGCCGCCGCCCCCGAGCGCATCGCCGTGCTCAACTGGGGCCTCACGCAGACATTGCTCGCGCTCGGCGTCGAGCCGATCGCCGTCGCCGAGACCGGCGGCTATCGCGAGTGGGTGCAAGAGCCTGAGTTGCCCGACGACGTCATCGGCCTCGGTCGGCGCCTGTCACCCAATCTCGACGTGCTCGCCGGCGCGGATCCCGACTGGATCGTCATGTCGGGCTACCGCAAGCGCCCGCGCGCCCACATGGAGCGCATCGCGCCGACCAAGAAGTTCGCGATCTACACCAGCGAGCACCAACCATTGCAGCGCAGCCGCGAGGTCGCGGCCACGCTGGCCGATCGCCTCGATGTCGAACCCGCGCTCGAGCGCTTGAACGAGCGCCTCGAGCGTTCCCTCGAGCGCCTCGCCCGGACCGGCGCAGCTGGGGAGTCCGTCTACATCGTGCAGTTCAGCGACGCCGGCCACGTGCGCGTCTTTGGCGACAACGCCTTGCTCGGCAATGTGATCGAGCAAAGCCCACTGACCAATGCCTGGGACGGGGCGACCAACGCCTGGGGCTTCAGCCAGATCCCGATCACGCGCCTGGACGCAGACGTGGACCACCTGATCGTGCTCGAGCCGATCCCGCGGCGTGCCCGTGAGATGATGGACACCAGCGCGATCTGGCGCGCGCTGCCCGCGGTGCGCACCGGCCAGGTGCACACCCTGCCGCCGATCTGGAGCTTCGGCGCCATCCCCTCGGCCATCCGCTTTGCCGAGCTGCTCACGGAGCGCCTCGATGACCGCGATTGACGCGCGCATGCGCTGGCACCTCTTCCTCGCAGTGGCCGTTCTGGGCGGCGCCAGTCTGGCGCTGGCGACGATCAACGCCGCCGAGCTGGGCGGATGGCGGGCGCTCGTCGCGGGCCTAGGGACACTCGACGCCACACCGCTGGAGACGGTGCGACTGCTCTACGCCTGGCTGCCGCGGCTGGTCGTCGCGCTCCTCGCCGGCGCCGCCCTGGCGGCGGCGGGGGCGGTCATGCAGCAGGTGCTGCGCAATCCGATCGCCTCGCCGCTGACGCTGGGGGTCGCGGCGGGCGCGCAGCTTGCGCTGTCGGTGCTTACGCTGGCGGCGCCCGCCGCCCTGGCCGCCTTCGCCGAGCCGGCGGCCGTCGCCGGCGGCGCCGGCGCACTCGGTTTGGTGCTCCTGCTCACCTGGCGCCGCGACTTCGAGCCCGTCAGTGTGGTCCTGGCCGGACTGGTCGTCAGCCTCTACTTCGGCGGGATCAACGCGGGCCTGCTGCTGTTCTTAGAGTACGACCTCGAGGCGCTGCTGCTGTGGGGCAGCGGCGCACTGAGCCAATACGGCTGGGGCGATGCCGCCTTCCTGGCCCCGCGCGTGGCCATCGTCGGGGTCGTACTGGCCCTGCTGGTACGCCCGCTGACGCTGCTCACCCTGGACGATGCCAGCGCCAGCGGGCTGGGGCTCTCGCTGCAGAAGGCACGCCTGCTCGCGCTCGCCGCGAGCGTCTACGTCTCGGCGGCCGTCGTCAGCGCCGTCGGCATCATCGGCTTCGTCGGCCTCGCCGCGCCCGCGCTGGCGCGCCAGCTGGGCGCGCGTACCGTGCGCCAGCGCCTGATCAGCGCCCCCCTGATCGGCGCCGGGCTGCTGCTCGTCACCGACCAGTGCGTCCAGCTCATCGACCCGTATCTGGCCGGCGTGCTACCCACGGGCGCGGTCACCGCCGTCATCGGTGCGCCCGTGCTGCTGTGGCTGTTGCGCGAGGTGCGCCCCGGTAGCCCCGGTGGCACCTGGACGAGCCACCCCGAGGTGCTCGGACGCCCGGCGCTGCGCCTCGCCGCGATCGGCGCTATCGCCCTGGTCGCCGTCGGCGTCGCCCTGTTGGTCGTCCACAACGGCCAGGCTTGGCAGCTACAAAATCCCGCATCGGTGCTGCTGGCGCAACCGTGGCGCCCGCCCCGCGTCGCCGCCGCAGCCCTCGCCGGCCTGCTCCTGGCGGTCGCCGGGACCCTCCTGCAGCGCTTGCTGCGCAATCCCATGGCCAGCCCCGAGGTGCTCGGCATCAGCGGTGGCGCCCTGGCCGGGATCACCGCCTTGGTATTCTGGCTGCCGACCGCGAGCGAGGGGGCGCTGGTGGGCGCGGGTACCCTGGGCGCGATCGTCACGACCGCTTTCCTGCTGGCGTTCGCCCGGCGTAGCGGGGCAACCCCCGAGCGCATCCTGCTCGTCGGAATCGCGGTGAAGGCGCTCTTCGACGGCCTGATCGGCCTAGTCGCCGCCAGCGGCAGCCCGCTTTGGCCGCGCCTGCTCACCTGGATCTCGGGCTCGACCTACGGTGTGGAGTGGCCGCTGGTCGCATTCGCCGGGCTCGGCGTGGCCGTTCTGGGCCCGCTGACGCTCGCGTTGCACCGCTGGCTGGCGCTGCTGGCGCTGGGCGACGAGCAGGCCGGCGCGCGCGGCCTGGCCATCGGCCGAGCCCGATTCGTGCTGCTGGTGATCGCGGCCGTCGCGACCACGCTGGCGACGCTGCTCGTCGGCCCCCTGAGCTTCGTGGGCTTGATGGCGCCGCACATCGCGCGGCTGCTGGGGCTGCGCGGGCCCCGCATGCAGCTCGCCGGCGCCGCCGCGCTGGGTGCGGCCATCATGGTCAGCGCCGACTGGATGGGGCGCACGCTGCTGGCGCCCCACGAGTGGCCGGCGGGCCTGGCGGCCTCGTTCGTTGGCGGGATCTACTTCATGTGGTTGCTGTCGCGACGGTGATCGCCGCTCACAACGCCGTGGGCTCGGCGGGCATGATCGGGCAATCGCCGCAATAGCCGCATTGGGCCAGGCGATAGCGCAGGCAGCACACGCGCCGCGGCGGTCGGCCCGTCTGCGCGGCACACGTGGCACCGATGCCGAGCGGATTGACGCTACCGTCGGGCCAAACCCCCTCACCCAGGACCCGGTAGGCCGAGGCCAGCGCTTCGCTGTCGGCCACGGCGGCGAGCTCACTCAAGAACCAGCCAAGCACGTTGGCGCAGTTGCTCCAGGGCACGCGCGGCGCGACGCGGCCCCAGGCCGCGCTCGCACGCATCAACGGGGCGGCCTGATCGCGCGCCAAGCGCTCCAGGGCCGCCGCCGGGGTCATCTCGTCCGAGCCCGGGCCCACGAGCAGCCCCACTGGGCAGCCCTGGTCGTCGACGAGCAGCCCGGTCCGGGCGCCCGTCAGCGGCGGAACACGGCCCAATACGACGGCGCTCGCCACCAGGGCAGGCCACACCGACACCGCGTACCATTGGGTCCACAAGGAGACCACGCCGCGGCGATCGCTCTCGCCCTGCGCGGTGGCGAATTGAGCGAGACAGGGCGCCAACGCCGCCTCGTCGGTGAGGCGCTCCAGCGACACGACGCGGCGGTCACCCGGATCCGTAACGATCCGGTCGGCGAAGAAGGGCCAGTTTGCCGAGAGCAGGCGATTCAGTTGATGGACGAGCGTGTCCACGCCAGCGACCTCGGCGTCCGCATCCGGGGTCACGCAACGTAGCATATGGGCAGATCGAGCTCGGGCACCTCGACGACCCCCATCGCCACGCCGTAGACCTGCTCCAGGACATCGGGGCACACGACCTCCTCCGGGCTACCCTCGGCGATCTTCTCGCCGTCGCGCAAGGCGATGAGGCGGTCGCAGAAGCGCGCCGCGATGTTGACGTCGTGCAGGACGGCCAGCACCGTCACCTGGCGCTGGCGACACAGCTCGCGCACGCGCTCCATGACGTCGATCTGGTGGGCCACGTCGAGCTCGGAGATGGGCTCGTCGAGCAGCATCGACTCGCTATTCTGGGCGACCAACATCGCCAGCCAGGCGCGCTGGCGCTCGCCCCCGGACAGCGTATCGACCAAGCGCGAGGCGAACTCCGTCATCCCCGTCGACGCCAGCGCCTGCTCGACGTGCTCCCGATCATCGGCGTCGAAACGCCCCAGGGCCCCGTGCCAGGGATAACGCCCCAGGCTGGCTAGCTCACGCACCGTCAGACCGGTTGCCTCGGGCAGGCGCTGTGCCATGTAGCCCACGTGGCGCGCAAACGTGCGGTGCGGCCACTGCCCCAGAGGGGTGCCGTGGTAGGTGATCGTCCCCGCAGTGGGCACTAACTGACGCGCGAGCAGACGCGTGAGCGTGGACTTGCCCGAGCCGTTGTGGCCAATCAAGCCATAGACGCAGCCCGGCGCCAACGACAGATCGATGCCCTTGAGCAAAGTGTGAGGGCCAACGGACAGCCCCGCGCCCTGGACCTGGAAGCCCGAGGCCGGGCCCACTGTTGCCTGTTCCTCCGACTTCTCCAAGCTCCGCTCCTCTAGGGCCAAGATCCGACTCGGGGGCTAAGACTAGCCTCCTTCGCCGCTAATCGCCAATACTTAGCCCAATCGCCCATCTTGAGCTAGTCCGCCAGGGATGGCGCCAATCAAAGATAGTGGCCATCCCCGTACTAGCAGCACAAGCGCCCCTGGTCATGAGCCTCCGCAAGCCCTGCTTTCGCAGAACACCAGTGTGCGCTTTTTTGCCCTAGGGCTCAGCACAGCAGAACGCGCTGAGTTTTTTGCAATGTTGGGGTTCAGCCCCATCAATGCCTTGATGCGGCCTTCAAGAGTCGTCATATAGAGAAGTGTCACCGGTCGATCGCTGGAGGTGGCTTATGAGTACCGTGGTAGGCGTACTGGTGATCGCCGCGCTCGCGCTGGTCCTTTATGCGCTCAGCAAGGGCGAGGATCACAGCTTCCGCATCGGGCGCGACCAGCAGGGTCAGCGGCAGTAGCGCGGGGCGCCGCCCGTCGCGCCATCCGGGCCGCGACGGGCGGGTCGCCCCACAGGGCCCGTTCACCCGGGTTCGGCCTGCGTCGTGACGTCGACCCGCAGACGCAGCGTCTGACCCGGTTGTAGGACCGTATCCTGCAAGTCGTTCCACCGCTGTATCTGCCCCACATCGAGATTGAAGCGCCGCGCAATCGCGGCCAGCGAATCACCGCGCTCGACGGTGTAATCCACCTTCTGGACGCGCTCAGCAGGGCCGCCACCGCGCGCTGCGGCGGCTTGATCCAGCCAGACCACAAGGCGATCCCCCGGCTGCAGTGGATCACTGGGCGCCATGCCGTTCCAGTCGGCCAGGCGGCGCACGTCGACTTCGTACTCCTGTGCCACTGCCCACAGCGTGTCGCCCGGCTTCACCCGATAATCGACGCGTTCGCGCCCCGACGGTCCATCGGCTTGCTGGGCCCGCCGCCGGTTGGGCGCGCTCAGCACATAGGCGTCCTGATTGCGGCTGGCCGTGGGCACCACCAGATACGCACCGCTGCGGATGGTATCGCCATCGAGGCCGTTCGCCTTGCGGATGGCGTCGACGGTGGTGTCGTAGGCATCGGCAATGGCGTTGAGGGTCTCGCCCTCGGTGACGCGATGGCGGCGCCACTGGACGAAGCGTTGCTCACCTTGCTGCGCCAGGGCCTCGCGCAAGCGCGGCGCAGCGGCCGCGGGCACGGCCAAGCGGTGCGGGCCATCCGGCGCCGTGGCCCAGCGATTGAGGCCCGGGTTGTAGCGATACAAGGTCTCGATGCTCACCCCGGCCCACTCGGCCGCGCGAGCGAGATCGATCTGGCCCTCGAGCTCGACGACCGTGAGCGCCCGCTCGGGGTCGGGCTCGGGTAGGCTGATGCCGTACGCATGGGGTTGCTCGACGATGCGCTTGAGTGCGAGCAAGCGCGGGATATAACGCTCGGTCTGCTCGGGCAGATCGAGATGCCAGAAGTCGGTGGGCTCGCCGCGGCGCTCGTTGGCCACCACGGCCCGGCGCACCCTGCCCTCGCCAGCGTTGTACGCGGCGATCGCCAGAATCCAGTCGCCGTCGAAGAAATCGTGCAGGTAGGCCAGATAGTCCAGTGCCGCCTCGGTACCGGCGACGACGTCGCGGCGCCCGTCGTACCACCAGTTCATGCGAACGCCGAAGGTCTCGGCGGTGCCCGGTTTGAACTGCCACAAGCCACCGGCGCGTGCATGCGAGTAGGCGAACGGGCGAAACGCGCTCTCGACGATCGGCACGAGCAACAGCTCCGACGGCAGACCACGCGCCTCGATGCGCTCGATGAGATAGCCAAGGTAGGGCTCGGCCCGCCGGGCAACGGCCTCGAAGTAGGCCTGGCGGCCCGCGTAGCGCTCCACCTGGGCCTCGATGCGCGGATGGCCGACATCGGCGAGTGCGAAACCAGCGCGTAGCTCATCCCAGCGCCCGGGCTCGTGCTCACGCACGAGCGTGGGCACATAGCGATCCTGGATCCCGCCATCGGGTCGGGCCGCCGGATTCTGCGCGTGCCTGATCGACTCGCGCGGCGCGTCGGCGGTGACCGCGGCCGGGTGCGGCTCGCTGGCCGAATCGTCGCTGGCGCGGTCGGCCCATGGCCCGTGCGCGCAGCCGGCCGCAACCAACGCTAGCGCCGCGGCCGGCGGTACCCGGACGAGCAGTTGTCGGGGCAAGGGGAGAACTCCTGTGATTATTGTTGTTACACGTCGACTGTTATTTGTAACTCAGCGATTTTACAGCGTTTCACGCCCCGGACAAGTGGCCTCAATGAAATGCGCGTACCCGGCCTCCTTCGGGAACCCCGATCGAGCGGCATTGCCCAACGGGACATACGCGCCAACCGCAAGGACCAACCATGGCCCGCGCGAACAACCCCGCTGCCCTCGTGCTCCTGCTCGCCCTGCTCACGCCCCTGGCGGCGCTCAGCGCCGACGGCCAAGGGACGGCCGTCGTCGAGCTCTATACCTCGCAAGGCTGCTCGAGCTGCCCACCGGCCGACGCCTTGCTGGGCCGGCTCACCGATGCGCCCGATGTGATCGCGCTGTCGCTGCACGTCGATTACTGGGATCGCCTCGGCTGGACCGACCCGTTCGGCTCGCCGCGCTACAGCCGGCGCCAGCGCGACTACGCCGCCAGCCTCGATGGCAGCGGCCGCGTCTATACCCCGCAGATGGTGATCGACGGCCGCCGGGGCGTGGTGGGCCACCGGGCATCTCATGTGCGCGCGGCCATCGAGGCGGCGCGCGCCCGCGGGGACACGGTCAGTCCCGAATTCACCGGGACGCCGCCATCGGCGGTGGTCATCCCTCCGGGCGCGATCGACGGCTCGGCCAGTGTCTGGCTGGCGCGCTTCGACGAGCGCCATCGCACCGCGGTCGAGCGCGGCGAGAACGCCGGCGAGACCCTGATCAACCACCACGTCGTGCGCTCGCTCGAGCGCCTCGGCAGCTGGTCGGGCGAGCGCGTGCGCCTGCCGGTCGACGCTGCCGGCGCACGCGGCGCCGGCCGGGACGGCGTCGCCGTATGGGTCCAGGGCCCCGGCGCCGGCCGCATACTGGGCGCCACCCAGCACGCGCTGGGCGGCGACTCTTGAGCGCAACCGGTGATCCCGGGGCTCATCGCTTGGCGTCGAGCTGCCATCCCAGGACGCTGCCGTCGTCCTGCTCCAGGGGACGTACGCTGACCGCGGCGAAGCCGGCCGCGCCGAGACGGCGCTCCAGCGCCTCGATATCGTCGGGCCCGTGAGCGGCGCGCTGCATATCGGCTACCCGAGCGCGGTTCGCGCGCACGCGCTCGCGCGCCTCCTCGAGCCAGCGCTCGAGCTCGCCCACCGGGCGCTCGTCGACCAGCGCCCGTAGCTCCCGGACATAACGCGCCGGCCCCTCGACCCGCTGCGCATCGGCCGCGTCTTGGGCGCGCGCATCGATGCGCGCCAGGGCCTCGTCGACGGCGCGACGCTTCTTGGCCACCTTGGGGTGCGAACTCGCCCGGCCGCGGCCTCGCCCGGCCTCGCGCTGAGCGCGCAGGAGGTTGCGCATCTTGAGATAGAGGCGCTCTTGGTTGACGACATAATCCATCTGGGCGATCTCGTCCGCGGCCGGCTGGACGAGCACCGAGTCGGTGTGGTGCATAACGGCGGACAAACCGCCGCCCGGCACGAGCACGCGCGCGAGCTCTGGCAGCGCACGCTCGAGATCGCTGTATTCCAGGCCGAACTGGCTGCAGACGAAGTCGAACGCGGCATCGGCGGCGGCCAGCTCCTCCGCCGGCGTGCGCGCCCAAAAGCGGATGCGGGCCAACCGGGCGGCGCGATCGGGATCCGAGGCTTGTGCCGGGGGGTCGATAGCGGCCAGATCACTGGCGGTGATGTCGAACGACACCCCGCGCTCGTCGGCGGCCTCGAGCGCCATCAGCGCCAGTGCGCCATTGCCCGTGGCGAGATCGAGGATACGGCTGCCATCCGGGCATTCGGCGAAGCGGCGCTGCCAGTGGGCCGCGATTGCGCCGCGATAGTTGCCCTCGTGCAGCCCGCTGCACGAGTGGAGATAGCCGTACGCCCAGTAGCGATCCCACGGTTCGATGGACGATTCGGCGCGGCTCATCGGGGGACAGCGGCTCGCGGGCGGCTCCGGGCGCGAGCGATTCTACGCCAAATCGCGCCACGGGAGCCATGGTCGCCGGCGCACATCCAATCCATCGTTGCCACTGGGCGGGGTGCGCCACCCGCACAGGCGACGTATCATCGCGGCTTTCGTGAGCGGCGACGATGGCGACCATGGCGACGGCTGTAGCCAACGAACAGGAGGCGACCACCCGCACTGTCGACGTGGCGGGCACCGAGGTCACGCTGCTCGGCACCGCCCACGTGTCGCGACACAGCGAGATCGAGGTCCAGTCGGCGTTGGCCGAGGGCGGCTTTGGCGCCGCCGCCGTCGAGCTCTGCAGGCCCCGCCTCGAGCGCCTCGAAGGCACGCAGAACTGGGAGCAGTTCGACCTGTTCCAGATCGTGCGCTCGGGGCGCGGCGGCATGGTCGCAGCCCAGCTCGCGCTGTCGGCTTACCAGAAACGCCTCGCGGATCAGCTCGGCGTCGAGCCCGGTGGCGAGATGCGCGTTGCTGTGGAAGCCGCGCGCGCCCGCAGCATCCCGCTCTGGCTCATCGACCGCGACGTCGGTATCACGATGCGGCGCCTGGTACGCAGTGTGCCCTGGTACCAACGCCTGACCCTGCTCACGGGGCTGTTGGCGTCGCTGGTCACGCGCTCGGATCTGGAGGCCGAGGACATCGAGCGCCTCAAACAGGGCGACATGCTCGAGTCGACGTTCACCGAGTTCGCCCAGCAATCGCCATCGCTGTATCGCGTGCTCATCGAAGAGCGCGATCGCTACATGGCCGCGGCGCTGCGCGGCCACATCGCCGAGGTCCAACCGCAGCGCGTCCTGGCAGTGGTCGGCGCCGGCCACGTCGCCGGCATCGCCAACCACCTCGGCGACACCGATGACCCAGCGGCCGTTCGGGGCGAGCTCGAGACCCTGCCGCCGCGCGGGCGCGCGATCCGCGTGCTGCCGTGGGCCGTCGCTGCCATCATTGTCTCGGGATTCGCGCTGGGCTTCTACCGCAGCAGCGAGCTGGGCTGGCAGCTGGTCACCGACTGGGTCCTGATCAACGGCACACTGACAGCGCTGGGCACCGCCATCGCCGGTGGCCATCCCCTGACCGTGATCACCGGCTTCGTCGCCGCCCCGTTGACCTCGCTCAACCCCACCATCGGCGCCGGGATGGTCACCGGCCTTGTCGAGACGGCACTGCGCCGGCCGCGCGTGACCGATTTCGACCAGCTACGCGACGACGTGGCCCAACCGCGGCGCTGGTGGCGCAACCGCGTCACGCGCATCCTGCTGGTGTTCGTTTTCTCGACGATCGGCTCGGCCGCCGCGACCTACATCGGCGGGGCGCGCATCATCGAGCAGTTGGTTGGATGAGGGCTGCATCCTGGCGCCGCGTGGCCAGCGCACGTGCGCCCCGCCGATGGAAGCGATTCCACCGCGTTCTCTTGCCCGCTTCGGTGGCCGACTGAGCCCGGCCCCATAGACCATCCATACCCACTCGGCCCGCATCGCGGCCGGGCGTGGGCGTATACACGACGCGAACTGCACAGCACCGCCCCCAACTGCCCGGCGCACCCCGATGCCGGGCTCACCAACAGGCCCAAGCGACGGTCGGATCGACGGCAGCAGCAGCCCGGCAGAGTGAGAGCCGAAAAGGCTAGGCGTTCGACTCGAGTCTTTCGACATCCAGCGCCATCGCGGCGTGTTCATGGTCCGCGGCGCCCGGCTGCCAGCGGGACTACGACCACTGCGGCGCAGCGAGTGCGTAGGCAGGTGGCACGGACTCGCGCTGGGCCTGACCGTCGAGCCGGCCTGCCGGCGCGAGGCCGAGCCGGATGCGGATGGCCACGCCCTCACCCGATCGGCCGAGTATCACGGCGGCCTAACCACCACAGCACTTGCCCTGTTGCACCGGTGGGCAGGCCACCGTCGCGTAGGAGCAGAATACACAGCAGTCGCCCGCGCGCGGGCGGAGCAAGGTGTGGCAGCCGCTGCACTCGTGGAAGTAGAGGCAGGCATCGGTGGGCATCATCAGTGTCTCGCGATGACCACACTCGGGGCACGTAAGCGTCGAGCGAAGCTCGACGGCACTGGTTTCGTCATCCGCCACGGTTAGCCCTTGCCCGTCTCGCTGTGGGTAGCCACCGTCTCGCCCGTGTGCTCGTCGACCTCGTCGAGCACCGCGTCGTAGCCCCAGAGAAAAGTCAACTGGCGCAATGTCCGCCGCGCCTCCAGCGCGTCCAGCGTGCGTCCTCGGCGCACCGTGTGGCGCAGCGTCAAGCGCCGGCTGCCGCGCAGATCGGCGTCGACGACCTCGATGCGCGGGCGAATCTCGCCGGGATCGTAGTTCGACGCCAGCGAGCTGCGTACGCGACGGTAACCGCGGTCATTGTGGATTGCGCCCACCACGAATGCGTCCTCATCGGGATCGTCATCGAGGCGGAACAAGCGGAACTCGCGGATCAAGCGGGGCGAGAGGAATTGGCGCACGAAACTCTCGTCGCGGAAGTCGGCCCAGGCACGCTTGAGCGTCTCCACAGGCGCCTGGTTGCCCGCGATATCGGGGAACCACTGCGCATCCTCATCGGTGGGCTCGGTACAGATGCGCTCGATGTCACGGCACATGGCAAAGCCGAGCGCGTACGGGTTGATGCCGCTGAACGCGGGATGGTCGAAGCCGGGCTGAGCCACGACCGAGGAGTGCAGATGGAGGAACTCGAGCATCGCCCCCTCGGTGAGCAGGCCCTGATCGCGCAGGCGATGCATGATCGTGTAGTGGCACCAGCACGCACAGCCCTCATTCATCATCTTGGTCTGGCGCTGGGGCTCGAAGTACGTCGACAGATTGCGCACGATGCGCAACAGCTCGCGCTGCCAGCCCTTGAGGTTCGGTGCCTGCTTCTCCAGGAAGTAGAGGACGTTCTCCTCGGGCAGAGTCATCGCCCGCGCCTCGGCCTCGCGCTCGGGATCGGCGGGCTCGTCGGCCTCGCCGAGATGCGTCGTCACGCGCCAGAGCTCGTGCTCACGCTCGCGCTCGAGCTTTCGCTGCTGGGCTAGGCGCTGGCGCTCCTCCTCCACCGTATAGCGCCGGCGCGGCACGATATGGTCGATGCCCTGCTCCTGCAGCGCATGGGCGGCATCCAGCGTGCGCTCGACCGCCTCGATGCCGTAGGCCTCCTCGCAGCGCGAGACGAACGAGCGCACGAACTCGGCGTAGTCGAGGATGGCCTCGGCTTCCGTCCATTCCCGGAAAGCCTGGTTGTTGCGGAAGAAGTGGTTGTGGCCCATTGCCGCGTGGGCCAACACGGTAGTCTGCGCGGTGGCGTTGTTCTCCTCCATGAGGTAGCACACGGACGGGTCCGAATTGACGATCATCTCGAGTGCGAGATTCGTCAGCCCCTTGCGATAGAGACCCTCCTGGTGGGCGAAGCGCTTGCCGAACGACCAGTGACGATACATGTGCGGCAATCCCAACGAGGCATACGCGTCGAGCATCTGCTCGGCGGTGATGACCTCGATGCGGTTGCGATAGGTCGCCAGGCCCAGCTCGCCCTCGCCCACCTCGGCGACCGCGTCCTGAATCGTTTGCAGGTCGGCGACCGTCCAATCACCGTGCTCGAACAACGGCCGCCCACGGCCTTTCGTGGTCGCGCCCGCGCTCATGCGTCCAACCCCTCGCGCCGGAACAGATCGCGGAACACTGGGAAAATATCGGCCGGCTCGGCGATGCGGCGCCGCGCGAAGTGGGCGTGCTGCTCTGCCACCGGGTCATACGAGCGCCACAGCTCGCTCTCGCCACCGGCCAGTGGATCCATGCCGGCCGAGGCCCCCCGCGCGATCTCGACGTAGGCGGCATACTGACACAGCGGCAGCACCCGCTCGCTGAGCACGCGCGGGCAGCGCTCGAGATCCTCGCGCCAGTTGTCGCCGTCCGAGGCTTGCGCGAGATACACGTTCCAATCATCGACCGGATAGCGCTCGTCGATGACACGCAGCATCTCGTCGAATGCGCTCGAAACGATCGTCCCCCCGGTCTGGCGGCTGTGGAAGAAGGCCTCTTCGTCGACCTCCTGGGCGTGCTGGGTATGGCGGACGAAAACCAGCTCGACGCGCTCGTATTGGCGCTTGAGGAAGAGGTGGAGCAGGATGAAGAAGCGCTTCGCCAGATCCTTCATCTGCTCGTCCATCGATGCCGAGACATCCATCAGGCAGAACATCACCGCCTGCGTAACCGGCTTGGGCACCGACTCGACGTGGCTGTAGCGCAAGTCGATCGGGTCGATGAACGGCACCGTGCGGCGGCGCTCGCGGGCGCGCGACAGCATCTCCTCGAGCTCGGCGATGCGGGTCTCCGACGAGCGCCCGTCGGCCGGCTGGATGCGCCCCGAGCGCAGATCCTCGAGCTCGCGCTCGATGGCCTCGAGCGCGCGCTGGGTTGGCCGGCCCAGCGCAACCCGGCGCGCCATTGAGTGGCGCATGGTGCGCTCGAGATTCATGCGACTCGGCGGGCCCTCGGTCGTGAAGCCAGCCCGATGGGGCTCCGGGCTGGACTCGCTGGCCACACGCGCTTTCACCAGGTCGGGCAGCGCCAGATCCTCGAAGAAAACGTCGAGGAACTCGTCGCGGGTGAGCTCGAAGGTGAACTCGTCCTCGCCCTCGCCGCTGTCGCTGCCGGCGCTGCCGCTGCCGCCGCTACCGGCGCGAGGGCGAGGGATCCGGTCACCCTCGACGAACTCGCGATTGCCGGGCAGGACCCGCTCACGCCCACCCGCTTGCGGGTCCTGGCCCAATTGGGGCTCGTGGACCTCATCCTGCGGGATCGACACCGTGCCACCCTGCTCCGCGTCGGATACGCCCCGTTGGCGCAGATTGTCACGGATCGAGCGTCGAATGTGGGACCGAGCCCGGCGCAGAAACCGCTGGCGATTGCCCAGGTTCTTGCCGCGGGGCTGCTGGCGACGATCGACGATGGCGTCCACGGCTCAGCCCGCCTTGCGCACGCGCATGTACCAATCGACCAGGCGGCGCACCTGGCGCTCGGTGTAGCCGCGAGCCACCATGCGCTCGAGGAATGCTTGGTGCTTTTTCTCCGTCTCGCTGTCCTGCTTGGCACCGAACGAGATAACGGGCAAGAGCTCCTCGACGTTGGCGAACATCCGCTGCTCGATGACCTCGCGGATCTTCTCGTAGGAAGTCCAACGCGGATTCTGCCCGTCGTTGCGTGCCCGCTCGCGCAGGGCGTATTTGACGACCTCGTTGCGAAAGTCCTTGGGATTGGCGATGCCTGCCGGCTTCTCCGTCTTGGAGAGCTCGCGATCAAGGGTCTCGCGATCCATCAGCTGGCCCGTGTCCGGATCCTTGTAGTCCTGGTTCTCCACCCAGGCGTCGGCGTAGGCGACATACCGGTCAAACAGATTCTGGCCGTAGTCGTCGTAGGACTCGAGATAGGCCTTCTGGATCTCCTTGCCGATGTGCTCGGCATAGCGCGGTGCCAGCTCCTCCTTGATGAAGCCGAGATAGCGCGACTCGATGTCCTCGGGGAATTGCTCACGGCGCACCGCCCGCTCGAGCACATACATCAAGTGGACCGGATCGGCCGCGACCTCCTTGGTATCGAAGTTGAACGTCTCGGATAGGGCCTTGAACGCAAAGCGCGTCGACAGGCCCGACATGCCCTCATCGACACCGCCAACATCGCGATACTCCTGCACCGTGCGCGCGTTCGGGTCCGCGTCGCGCAAGCTTTCACCGTTATAGACCTGCATCTTCGAGAAAAGCGACGAGTTCTCGTGCTCCTTGAGCCGTGTCAAAACGGAGAACTGCGCCAGCATCTCCAATGTTCCGGGCGCACACGGCGCCTCGGCGAGCTCCGACTGGCTCAACATCTTCTCGTAGATCCTGGCTTCTTCGGTGTAGCGCAGGCAGTAGGGCACTTCGACGACACAGATGCGGTCGAGGAATGCTTCGTTGTTGCGATTCGCCTTGAAGCTCTGCCACTCGGACTCGTTCGAGTGCGCCAGGATCATGCCGTGGAAGGGCAGCGCACCCAGATTCTCCGAGCCGACGTAGTTGCGCTCCTGTGTCGCCGTGAGCAGCGGATGCAGCATCTTCTGCGGCGCCTTGAACATCTCCACGAACTCGAGGATGCCCTGGGTGGTCAGGTTGAGCGCGCCCGAGTACGAGTACGCATCGGGGTCCTCCTGACTGTAGAACTCGAGCTTGCGGATGTCGGGTTTACCGACGAGTGTCGAAATATCTTGGTTGTTCTCGTCGCCCGGCTCGGTCTTGGCCACCCCGATTTGGCGCAGCTTGGAGGGATAGAGCCGAACGACACGGAAACGGGTGAGGTCGCCACCGAACTCGTCGAGGCGTTTCAACGCCCACGCGGAGCACATCCCCGGGAGTTGGTGCTGCGGGATACCGTACTGCTCGTAGAGTTGCTGACCGTGGCGCTCCGGATCGAACAACCCGAGCGGGCTCTCATAGATGGGGCTGAGGTCCTCACCCGCCTTGAGCACGTAGATCGGGCGTTCCTCCATGAGTTGCTTGAGGCGCTCGGCGAGAGACGATTTACCGCCACCGACGGGGCCGAGGAGGTAGAGGATTTGCTTGCGTTCTTCGAGGCCCTGCGCGGCATGGCGAAGGAAGCCGACGAGGCGCTCGATGACCTCCTCCATGCCATAGAAATCGGCGAAATAGGGGTAGTGCTTGATGGTGCGGTTCTGGAATATGCGTCCCAGCCGCTCATCCTGCGATGTATCGATTAACTCCGGCTCACCGATTGCGTCGAGCATGCGCTCTGCCGGTCCCGAGTACATCGTCGGGTCGGAGCGGCAGCCCTCGAGATATTCGTGCACCGACATCTCGACGGCTGATCTGCGGCGCCCGTACTCTTCCTGGGCGACCGCCAAAATATCCGATTCACTCATGTTGACCCCGTGTGCCGTTCGTTCGTGATTACCCTCCCCTTTTTTTGTTGTGTTTCGCACCTTGTACGGCGCCGCTTCACCATGCGCTGCAAGTGCTAAGCGGCCGCACGACGCTCATGCCGCAATTCGTGTGCCAGCTCGACTGGGATGCAACGCTTCCGCGAGCGCGAGTCACCCGTGTTTTGCCGCACTCGCGGGCCAAGCGGAAAACGCCTCGTGTATCCGCTTTGGATCAATAAACCATATTGGGACAAGCAGCGCAACGCCCTCGCACGGGCCCTCGGCAGTATCGAGTGGCTGGTCGGCGGGGGTGATTGTGGCGGCGGCCTGCGGCGAGCGGGTGTCGCCCCCCTGAGGGACACACCATTGCCGCGCCGCGGCACGCGTCGTATCAGTGAGGGGCTGTTTGGCGTCCGAATCGATGCTCGACCGCGCGCTCGAGCTTGCCCGAGGCATCGCGGATCGCCTTGTAGACATCCTCGTCTTGGGCCTCGACCGCGATCGGCTGGTAACCGGCCGGTCGGGCCTCCATTGTGCATACCTTGTCGACACCGCCCTTGTGGGCGTTGACGTCCTTGAGAAAAACACGGACGCGTGTCAAGCGTTCGCCGAAGCGCCGGTCGACGCCCGTCAATTTATCGTGGATGTGCCGCTCGACCGCTTCGGATCGTGTGATGTTTTCGGCTGTGTTGACTTCGATATCCATAGCGCTATCCCCCTCGATACGGCCTTTGTGTGGGTCACCGCTGCGGTGCGACGCGCGTCGACAGCGTTTCGCCATGGTGTCGTATGCCTCGAGTCGCCGCGGGACCGAAGCGCCCGCGCTGACGAATCTTGTGCACCGGCGCCGCGCGCGTCTCGCGAGCCCCAGCCCTCAGCGGGTGAGTTCACCCGAGTCGAGGATGCGGACGCCGGCCTCGGCAAGGGCGGCACGCGTGTGATCATCGCTTTCATACGTGACCGGCCGAGTCAGGTCCCATAGGAAGTAGACGCTGAATCCCGCGGCCGCCCCGTCCTGTGCCGTCCATTGAACACAGACGTCGCGCGCGAGACCGCATACGTAGAGCTCGCTGACACCGCGCTCGCGCAGATACGCCGCCAGCCCGGTAGCCGGGCGCGTGCCATCGGGGCCCACGTTGTCGCGGAAGCCGCTGTAGGAATCGACCTTCGGATCCATGCCCTTGCGCACGATCACGTTGGCGCGGCGCCAATCGATGTCCGGGTGTAGCTGAGCGCCGCTCGAGCCCTGCACACAGTGGTCCGGCCACAATGTCTGTTGCTCGCCGTAGAGCTCGATGGTGTCGAACGGCGCTTTACCCTCGTGCTGCGAGGCGAACGACACATGTCCGGCCGGGTGCCAATCTTGGGTCGCCGCGCACACGGGGAACAGATCGGTCTCGAGCAACCGCTGCACCGGGGCAGTGATGGCATCGCCGTCGGCGGTCGCCAAAGCGCCGCCCGGCATGAAATCGGGCTGGATATCCACCAGCACCAGCGCGGACCGGTTCGGATCCACCTGTACGCTCATGATCACGCGGTCTCCCGTTGAGGCTCTTGGAATGTACGTGGTGGCGCTCGCCCCGCGTTACAACCGCCCGCAGCCGCGCGTCGAGTGCTGCCGGCGCGCGCATGTGCGCACCGGCGACAGCGCGGCGCCGGTTGCGCTAGTCTCGGCGTCAACGGCGAAAAGGGAGCACGGCATGCATCTGGTGAGCTTCGCGCTTGACGGCGAGGCGCGGTGGGGCGTGATCGCTGGCGACAGCATCCGCGTTGCCCCGAAAGACCCCGAATCGCCGGCCACACTGCGGGGCCTCATCGAGGCAGGCGGAGTGGTGGGTGACCCCGGGGGTTGGGACACCGTGGACGCGGATACGGTCGTCCGGCATGCGCCACTGCCCGAGCCGAGGCGCAACATCATGTGCCTGGGGCTCAACTACGCCGATCATGCCGCCGAATCCCAGGGCACGACAGTGGAGCAGGCCGAGCTACCCACCGACCCCATTGTCTTCACCAAGGCCACGACGAGCGTGACGGGGCCGCACGCCGAAGTCCCGGTTGACCCGCGGGCGACCAAGCGCCTGGACTGGGAGGTCGAGCTCGCGTTCGTAATCGGGCGCGGCGGCCGGTTCATCGACGCCGAGCGGGCACGCGAGCACGTATTCGGTTATACCGTTATCAACGATCTTTCGGCGCGCGACCGCCAGAAGCGCCACAGCCAGTTCTTCATCGGCAAGAGCATGGACGCGAGCTGCCCCATGGGGCCGAGCCTCGTCACCGCCGACGCGATCGACGATCCGCACCGCTTGGGCATCCGCAGCTGGGTCAATGGCGTGCTCAAGCAGGACTCGAACACGTCCCACCTGATTTTCAGCATCGATGCCATCATCGCCGAGCTTTCGAGCGTGATGACCTTGCTGCCGGGCGACATCATCGCCACAGGTACGCCGAGCGGGGTCGGCTTCGCGCGCGAGCCGCGGGAATTCATGGGCCCCGGCGACCGCGTGACCTGCGAGGTCGATGACATCGGTCGCCTCAGCAACGGCATCAGCGAGGCGCGCGGACCCTAGGGCCTGTTAACACGCCGCTTGGTCACCGCCTTGCGGCCGCCGATGCGGGCCCCACAAGGCGCGGGCGCGTCGCGTCACGACATGACCGACGAGCGACACAGCGCGGCCCGCCCCGCGCGCGCAATCCAGGAGACGGGGCCCGCGTGAAAGGCTAACGGGGGCTATCCGGACGCCGAGCCGTTGCGCTCGGCTCATCCGCGCCTCGCACGGCGGCCGGCCTATTGATCGCGGTCGGTGGAGGGCTGCTCCCGGCGAGCGCCGTCACCGTCGTCGTCCGCCGATGGCCCGGACGCCCCGGCGGGCCCTGTCTCGTTGCTCCAGTAGCCGCGGCGGTGGAGCTCGCGGCGCACGAGATGGCCGTTGACGAGGAATAACACCACCCCGACGACGACGAAGGCGTAGTTCCATCCCATCGCAATGGCCGCGATGGCCAACACCAATCCGGCGAGCTGGATCGCCACCAACATCCAAAACAGCAACGGCCGTCTCCTCACAGGCCCAACAACAGTGGATCAGTGTAGCGCATCCGTTGCCCTGGCGCGGCGCGCCCGCTGAGGCGAGACTGACGCCATGCACATCGCCCGCTACGTCCATCGACGCCACCAACCGCACGCTTTCGTCCGCGAGGACGATACCCACGGTGTCCTCGCCGCCGACCCAGTGGCAAAGCCCGTCGATGCATCGTTACCGGCGCTCGAGCGAGCCGCGCGCCTCAGCGCCGGCCGGAGCCCCGGTACGGTGGTGTTCCTGCCCGGCCGCCCGGCCCGCATCCACGCGGTGATCCATGCGCTCGAGCAGGAGCCGACGTGGCGGTCGGAGTGGATCGTGGCGGCGGCCCTCGCCAGCTTCTCGGCAGCCCATCGGCGCGAACTGACGACGCTGGCGATGCCGCTGCTGGGGACGGTTCACGCGGGCGCACCGATCGATCACGCCGTCGACGCGCTCGCAACGGCGCTCCACGCGGCCCACACGGCCCGACCGCATCACCTTTTGATCGAGGGCGCGCCGGAAACGGCCGTGGAGGCCCTGGCTCAGCGGGCCCCGCGAGCATCCGGGCCCTGAGCGCTCACTCGAACATGCGCGAGCGCCGCGAACGCCACGGGATGCGCGTGACGATCATCCCGAGCAGAATCCCGCCGAGCAAGACACCCGCGCCGACCGCGAACCAGCGCTGGCGGTCGCGCTCGGCGAGCTCGCGGTTGCGCTGCTCGAGCGCGGCGACTTCATCACCGAGGGTCTCGACGCGGCTCTCGAGGCGCTGGTTCACTTGCTCGAGCTCGAGCCCCTCCTCGGCCCGCGTGAGCTTGTCCTGCAGGGCCTCGTTGCGCGACTCCAGCTCGGCGACACGCTCGCCTGCGCTCGCGGCATCGCGCCGGGCCTGGCGCAGGGACGTCTCGAGCTCCTCGATCCGGTTCTGGGCGCTTTGCAGTTCGGCCTCGACATCGGCCAGACGGTCGGCCGCGATGGGCTCGGCCTGCAGGTACTGCGTACGCATCCAGCCGGTCTCGTCCGCCGGCGTGCGCACCCGCGTCCAATCGCCGGCGCTCTCCAGTGCCTCGACCTCGGTGCCGGAGGCCAGCACCGCGACGATGCGATAGTCGTCGCCCTGACCGGCGCGGACACTCACGCGCAGCTCATCGCTGACGTAGCGCGGCTGGGCTTCGATGGGGCTGGCCGCGAGGGCGGCGGACACGGCGAGGGTGAAGACGCAAGCGAGTCGGTTCACGCAAACCTCCGAACGGCGCGATGGGCAGGCGCACGGGAACCGACGATGGGGCCTCGGGCGCGTGCGAGCGCGCAAGCATACGGGCTCGCGGCGGCTGCGCCAAGCCGGCGGGAGCGCATGGCGCAGGAGGTCCCGTGGGACGCCATCGCCGCGACGGGTGGCGCCTCGTGTCAGCGATCCAGGCAGGCGATCGCTTCGGTGTGATCAGTATGGGGGAACATATCGGCGATGCCGGCACAACTGAGGTGATAGCCCGCCTGCCCCGTCAGCCGTGCGACGTCGCGCGCGAGTGTCGCGGGCTCACACGAGACATAAATGACGCGCTCGACCGGCCGCGACGCAAGGGCCGCGATGACCTCGGGCGCACCCGCTCGCGGCGGGTCGATGATGACGGCATCGGGGCGCAACTGCCGCAGGCGCCGCCCCAGCGCCTCGCCGCGCAGGTCGACGCACTCGAAGCCGGCCCACTCGCCCAGACCATTGGCCTCGGCATTGGCACGCGCCCGCGCGACCAACCCCGCATCAGCCTCCAAGCCCAGTACGCGGGCACCGCGCCGCGCCGCGGGCAAGGCGAAATTGCCTACGCCCGAGAACAGATCGAGGACGTAGTCGCCGCCGCCGGCCGGCAACCACGCCATGACCCGCTCGACAAGGCCTTCGTTGACCGCCGCGTTGGCCTGGATGAAATCGCCCAGATCGAAGTGCAGAGTCAAACCCTCGGCCGCGAGCCGGTACCACAGGCTCGGCCCGTGACCCGGGACTACGGGCTCGAAACCCGTGTCATGAGCGCGCCGCACAGCGACCCCGACGCCGCTGGTGCGCTGATACGCCGCCAGGCGGGCGCTATCGTCGGCGCTGGGTAGCCGGTCCCCGATCAAGCCGACCGCGGTATCGCCGTCGCTGGCGCAGGCCTCGATCTCGCGCACGGCGTCGGCGCGCTCGAGCCCGCCGACAACGCGCTTGAGCTCGGGCATGCGCTCGCTGAGCCGTGCATCAAGCACGGGGCAGGCATCGGCGTCGACCACGCGATGGCCGCCCTGCTCGCGCAGGCCCATCTGCAGCCCGTGGCCGCGCAGCCAGCGGCAGTGCCAGCGCACGCGGCGGCGATAGGCGCGCGGCGAGCCCTCGATCGGCGCCAGCCAGACCGCCGGTGGCGCGCCGGCGGCGCGGGTCAACTGGTCTCGAAGCCGGCGCTCGCGATGACGGCGCTGCGCGTCCGGCGTCCAATACTGCAGGCTGCAACCACCGCAACGCTCGAAGACGGGGCAAAACGGCGCGACCCGCTCGTCACTGGGCTCGATCACGGCCTCGGTCACCGCCTCGTCGGCGCGCCGGCCCGAGCGCAGGTAGCGCGCCCGCACGCGCTCGCCCGGTAGCGCGTGCGCGACGAAAACGACCTTGCCGTCGACGCGGCCGACACCGCGGCCGGTATCGTCGAGGTCATCGATCGCGATCTCGGCGCGCGGGGCGCGCTCGGGGCTGAAGGACTGGTTCCTGCGGCGGCTCATGGCGGTGCGATCATCCCTTCACGCAAACGATCTGGCGCAGCTCGTGGAGGGGCTCGACCAAATCGGCTTGATTCGCCATCACCGTGTCGATGTCCTTGTACGCGGCCGGCGATTCGTCGAGGACGTCGCGGTCCTTGCGGCACTCGACGTGATGGGTCTGCTCGCGCAGCTGGGTAAGCCCGATGCGCTTTTTCGCCTGGGCCCGGCTCATGCGCCGCCCCGCCCCGTGCGCCGACGACGCGAACGAGGCGGCCTCGCCTCGCCCGCGCACGATGTAGGAGCGCGCACCCATGCTGCCGGGGATGATCCCGAGCTCGCCGGCACCGGCGCGGATCGCGCCCTTGCGCGTGACCCACACGTCGACGCCGTCGTGGGTCTCGGGCGTGACGTAGTTGTGATGGCAATCGATAACCTCCTGGGTGATCTCGAAGGCGGGCAATTGGCGCCGTAGCGCCCCCAGGATGCGGTCGGTCATCACACGCCGGTTGGCGCGCGCGTACTGCTGGGCCCACTCGACGGCCTCGACATAGTCATCGAACCAACGCGTCCCCTCGCGCAGATACGCCAGATCGGCGTCGGGCAGATCGCGCTGGTGGATCCGCATATCGTCGCGCGCCAACCCGATGAAGTAGCGCCCGATGGCGTTGCCCACGCCCCGGCTGCCCGAGTGCAGCATGAGCCACACCCGATCGGCCTCGTCGAGGCAGAGCTCAATGAAGTGGTTGCCGCCGCCGAGTGTACCCAACTGCTCGACCCAGCGGCGCTCGAGCGCTGGCCCCGACTCGGCCAGCGCCGGATGCGCGGCGAGGATGCGCTCGAATCCCGCACGCAGGGGCTCGGCCGCCTGTACAGGCGCCTGCGACGGCTTGTGGCTGGCACGACCGACGGGCACCACCCGTTCGATCGCCTGGCGCAAGGGGCGGCGATGGTCGGGCAGCCGGCCGGCATCCAGGCTGAGCCGCACAGCGGTCATGCCGCAGCCGATATCGACCCCGACGGCCGCCGGGATGATGGCCTGGCGGGTGGGTATGACGGAGCCGACCGTCGCACCCTTGCCCAGGTGGGCGTCGGCCATCGCCGCTACGTGCGAGTGCACGATGGGCAGCGAGGCCACCCGTTCGAGCTGGTCGCGCGTCGCCGTATCCAGGTCGTCGCTATAGACGAGGACGGGTACGTGCTCGCCGGCGATGGTCTGGCGTACCGGCATGCGCTGTCTCGCAAGCGGGTGGCCGCTGATTCGGTCGCGACGGCCGCGGCGTCGCTGCAATGGATGGATCAGCGCCATGATATCCTAGCGTTGCGATCAAAGCGCAGGCCGCTCGTCGGCGTGCGGGAGGGCACCGGAGATGGCGAACGCCGAATACCAGATCGTCTTCCGCGGCGAGGTCACGGGCGAGTTGCCCGAGCACGCGGTCAAGCAGAACCTCGCGGCCATGTTCAAGATGCCGGAGAGCCGCGTGGAGGGACTCTTCAGCGGCAAACCGGTCGTGGTCAAGAAGGGGGTGGACGAGGCCACCGCCCACAAATTCCAGACCGCCTTTCGCAAGGCGGGCGCCGTATGCGAGCTCCAGGACGTCAGCGGTGAGGCAAGCGCTCCATCCGCGACGGCGTCATCGTCGCAGCCAGCGGGCACCTCGGCGGCCCAAGCCGGGGGCGAGCATGCAACCAGCGCAGATGCCACCGCAGGGGCCGGCGGTGGCCCGACGGACTCGGGCGCCGGGCAAGCGGCGACGGCGCCATCGCAGGGATCGGGCGCGGCCGGATCGATCGCGGCAGCGGGCGACCCCAACCAAACCATCGTCTCGAAAACGGTGCCCGATGGGGTGGGCGATCTCGACGTCAGCGCCCCCGGCGAGCCGCTGGTGACCGAAGAGCGCGACAAGACGCCTCCGTCGATCGACACCAGCGATCTCACGATCACGGACGAGCCGCTGGGCGACGGTCGCCGCACCACCGGAGACGACCCCGGGATCGACACCAGCGATCTAGGTATCGTCAAACCCGAATAGGGATGACGCTACCGCCGCCGCGGCCGGCCGGTGGCACCGGCCGGCGCGCAAGCCGACCCGTCAGCGCTCATACGTCCCCACGAGCCGGTTCATGCCCAGGATGTGCGCCTCGGCCTGGTCGAGGAACTGCCACAGGGTGAGCCCCGCTTCGAGCTGGAGATCGCGGTCGAGCGCAACGATCCAGAAGAAATAGTGGTGGACGCCGTGGCCGTCGGGCGGCATCGGGCCGCCCCAACCGGTGCCGCCGAAATCATTGGGCCCAGTGGTGCCAACCGACGTGCCCTCAGCCAGCGAACTCGTCGAGGCGGGGATGTTGTAAAGCACCCAATGAACGAAACCGTAGGTGCCATTCTGCACGAGCGGCGCATCCGGGTCGTGGCAGAGGACGGCGAACGATTGGGTGCCCTGGGGCGCACCGGACCAGGCCAGCGGCGGCGAGACATCGTCGCCTTCAGCGGAATGCTTGCGCGGAATCGCGCCCCGTGAGGCGAAGGCTTCACTGGTCAACTGCATCTGCGACAAGGCGAATCCCATGGCGTCTCCTCCTCTGGATCGGTGAACATGGCGTGGTGGGTCGCGCGGGCTAAAGCGCCGCGCGCGACCGGGGCGCTACCCTTCCAGCCAAAGGCCCAGTCCCCGTCACCGTCAAGTGATCGCTCGTCGGGTGGGTCGGCCCGGCGACACACACTGGGAACCGCCACGGGCCGACGCTGGTACAGCCGGGAGAGACACGCGTGGAGCAACCAACGATCTGGCTCTTGTCGGCGTACGCCGCGGTCAGCCATCGAGTGTGGGCCGATCACCTCATCGACGATCAACCGGGCTTCGACTGGCAGCGCCATGAGCTGCCGCCACGGCGGTTTCGCTGGCGCATCCGTGCCAATCCCTTGAGCTGGCTGGACGCCCTGCCGTCGACACCGCCCGATCTCATCGTCGCGACCTCGATGGTGGATCTGGCGACACTGCGCGGGATTCGCCGCGATCTGGCCCGGGTGCCGGTGCTGTACTACTTCCACGAGAACCAGTTCGCCTATCCGGTGAGCCAGCGCCAGCAGGCATCGCTCGAGCCCCAGATGATCCAGCTCTACGGCGGCCTCGCCGCCGACCGGCTGGTGTTCAACTCGTGTTTCAACCGCGATTCCTATCTGGCCGGGATAGGTGACCTCATCGAGCGCCGTCCGGACGACTGCCCGAGCAGTGTCGCCGACCGTCTGCGCCGGCGCAGCGCCGTTGAGCCCGTACCGATCGATCCGGTGCCCGCGGCGAGTGAGCGCGACCCGCAGCTCATCCTTTGGAACCATCGATGGGAGTACGACAAGGTACCCGAGCTATTCAGCCAGACGATGATCGCATTGGCCGAGCAAGGGCACACCTTCCGCCTGGCGCTGCTGGGCCCGCGCCCGGCGCCCGCGCCCGCGCCCCTGGCCCAGCTGCGCGCGCGTCTGAGCGGGCGCATCGTCGTCGACGACTGGGCCGATGCCGCGACCTACCGCGACTGCCTCGCTCGAGCCGGGATCGTGGTGAGCACCACGCGCCACGAGTTCCAGGGGCTGGCGATGCTCGAGGCGGCGTCGGCGGGCGCGCGCCCGCTCGTGCCGGACGCGCTGTGCTACCCCGAGCAATACCCGGCCACCTATCGCTATCCGGCCGGTGACGGCGATGCCCTCGCCGAGCGTCTGCGCACCTGGCTGACCGACGGGCTACCCCCGCCGGTCGACACAACGGCGTGGCACCGGGCTAGCCTGGCACCGCGCTGGACCCGGTGCCTGCGCGAGGCCATGGCGGCAGCCGAATGAAACGGGGCGCCGCCGCCCTCAGACACCGCAGTGCGGCTTCAAGCGATCGAGCTCACCCCCGAGATGCGACAGTTCGAACAGGAAGGCCCGGTCGCCTTGTGCGGGCTGCTCGATGCGCAGGTAGGGTGCCGCGGCGAGACGCTCGATCCACGCCGCAGCGTTGCCGCGATAAACCATCCGGTTGAGCTGGAGATTACGCAGCTCGTCGTGATCGTCGGGTCCATCACTCTCCCACTCGAGGGCATCGAAGTGCACCCGCCAGGCGCCGACATCCTCCTCGCTCTCATGCGCGAAGCGTTGCGCCAGCCGGGTCTCGAGCGTGCGCGTCTCCTCCGCCATGCGCGGTGTCGCAAAGTCGATCACGATGTAGTTGACCCGCCCGTCCGCGCACTGGATCTCCAGGCGATTGGTCACCGAGGCCCCGCCGGGAACGTCCATGACGGTCGAGGCCGTGAACAACGCCACTTCGCCTTCGGCCTCCGAAGGCTGCGCGACGTCAAGCTGTGCCAGACGTTCGCCCGCCGGAACCGAGCCCGCGATACACAGGCCCATCGCGCCGACCCATGCCGCCGAGCGCCATCCAAGACGTGCACGCATCACATCCCCCTGATTAGTGGCTCATCAGAACGGGCACGCTCGACTGCTCGAGCACCGCGCGCGTAACGCCACCGAGGATGACCTCCCGCAGCCGGCTGTGGCCGTACGCGCCGATGACCAGCGTGTCGCTGCCACGGTCGACCACATGGTTGAGCAGGACATCGCCCTGGCGCATCCCGTGACTCTCGAGGCTGTGCACCGTGGTCTCGATACCGTGGCGTGCCAAGTGGCGCGCGAGCGCGGCCCCCGAGTCGCCCACCTCGCCACCGCCGTGGCCCTTTGGGTCGATCACGACGAGCTCGACCGCCTCGGCCGCCCCGAGCACCCCCAGGGCATCGTGGACGGCCCGGGCCGCCTCGCGGCCACCGTCCCAGGCGACTGTGATGCGGTGACCGATTCGGGGCTGGCCGTCGGCATCGCGCGGTAGGCCGATGTAGGGCATCACCCACACGGGCCGACCCGCTGCCAGTACCACGTGCTCGACCAGGGCACGGCCATCGGCCGCACTAGCCTCGTCGGGATCGGGTTGCCCCACGATCAACGCATCGCAATAGCGGGCCTCGACGGCCAATGCCTGGCCCGCCGATTCGGCGGCGAGATGCACCTTCTGGGTTGCATGATCGATGCCGGCGCCCTGCGCGGCCTCGCGAAAACGCGCCAGCACCTGCTCGGCACGTGCCTCCTCCTGCTGGCGGTGCTCATCGAGCACGTGAGGCGGCCAATCCGCCCAACCAGGGACGTAGAGCTCGCCAATACCGTAGAGCGCGTGCACGTGGGCGCTGTGCGCCCGGGCCAGCGCAACCGCGGCGCGCTCACGGATGGGGCTGACGTCGGTGGCATCGACGTGCAGCAGCAGATTACACAACGCCTTCGCCAATGACCCTGCCCCCTCGCCGACGCCCTCGCGGTGCCGCGCTACACCGCCGTCCCCGGCGCGCAAACGGCGCCCACGGCGCGGCGTATGTCGCCTGGGGTGGGCGGTCGCGACTGGGCGCGGGCCGCCTCGTCATCGGCCTGGCGGCCCGTGATCACGCGCAATGGCCCCGCGTTGATGCATTCCACACGGCGGCGCAATCCCTCGAAGATATCCTCATTCGCCAGCGCCTCCTCCAGTCGCTGGCGATGGGTCCGGATGGTATCGAGATAGGGGTTGGCGCCGTCGAAGTGATGGGCGACGTACTGGTGCATACCCTCGAAATACGCTTCCATGCGCTCGGCCCAGAGCTGATCCATGAACCCGGGTGTGCGCTGTAACAGATCCACTTGCGATGTATAGACGGGCTCGGGCCCGCCCGGTTTGGGTTCACCCGCCAGGCCGCACACCTCGAACTCCGGATACAGGCAATCCCGGCACTTCTCGAGATAACAGCGATCCGACATTTGCGCGAGGATATCGGCGGTGCCGAGCAGGAACCCCAATCGCCGATTCAGCGGTGCCCGAACATCGATCCGGTCGAGGGCGACCTCGTAACCCGTGAAATGCACCAGCTGTTCGATCATGCCGGCGTCGTCGCCGTAGCCCAACTGCGGCAACAGCTTGCCCAGGAACTCACCGCTTCGCCGTACGTGATAGAGGGTGAACTCGGCCCCGTGCGACTCGCGATCGTCGCTGTGGCGAATGTAGCCGGCATCGTGGAACAAGGCGGCGATGATCCCGAGTATCGCGCGCCGCGATCCCATTGGGCCTTCGGCCGGCTGGGCGCGCTCGTAGCCATCCAGCAAGCGCGCCATCACCAGGGTGCAATCGAGGCTGTGCTGGGCGTCGTGGTACCAGGTCTCGCAACCCAGATAGCCCTCGATCTCACCGGCGTATAACCGTGTGAAGATCTCGAACGCACGCTCGAGCGGTTCCAGCTCGATATCGGGATAGCACTGGCGCAGCAGGCGAGACGTTTCAGCCAGCACCGCGTTCGGGTCGGCGATGTAGACGCTGCTCGTCACATCGTAGTGATTGTGGCGATAGGCCAGGTTGTCCATACCCCACCCAATACCTGGGCTGTGGCTCTAGTATAAAGACGTTCAAGGGCTTGGCAAACGCTTCCGGCACGATTTTCGCATTACGCCCTTCAACCCACATCGGGGCGATCACTGACGCGGGCCCGGCCCGATCAGGGAGCCATCGATGCGCCATCCGGGCCTGCACGCGTGTTACGCACGGCGGTTGGACAGCGCGGCCGGGCCGCGGTCCGGCTGGGTGCGAATGCTCGCTGTCGGTCGACGCAGGCAAACCGGTGCGCTACAAACAGCGGTGACGGCGCCCGACCCACGGCGGATCCAGTGCTGGTGTATACTGGGGCAGCGATGCTGGCTTCGACCGCACCCTGCGTGTCCCCGGACAGGGTCGGGGCGTCCGAGACTCAGGGAACCGGCAGCGCCCCCGCCCCGTGCAGAATGTAGCGGATACCGACAAGACCGGGATCCCGGTTCGGCGGCTCGGCGGCTACCGAGATGCCCCCGCGTTCGCCGCGGAGGGCCTTCGCCGCCGTACAACGTGCACGTACGCAGGTCGGCCCGGCAAGCCATGGGAGTCAACGGATGGCTATTGAACTAACATCGATTTCCCTGCGCGAGCCGTGTCGCCACTGCAACAACTACCAGTTCCGCATGGAGGCCGAGCGGCTCGATCACTGCCCCGTCGTTTGCGCGCGCTGCGGCCACTGCGCCGGGCGCTGGGGCGATATCCGGGTCAAAGGGCTCGCCGATACCTCGGAAGACGTCGGCGGCATTTTTGCGCGCATGATCGAGCGCACGCTCAGTACCCGGCGCCGCTGACCCGCATCCGGGGCCACGTGTTGCCCCGACAAGACTGTCGCCCCCGGCCCGGTCGGTGCCGCCGCCATGCGGGACCGCCTCGTGCAGCCGCCAGGCCCCATGCCCTGCAGGCATGCGACGCGCGGGCTATCATGATCCGCCGTCGCTCGCCCCGCGCGTGTGCGGCGAGCCTTGGGGCCTATCCGAGTAACCTGCGCTGTCGCGAGCGCTTGGCACAGCGAGTAAATTGGGGTGATCGTGAGACGAGCATGGTGGTCGCCATGTGAGTTGAGCGATCGCCCAAAAGTGGCGCCTTGGCACGTACGCAGCACGTGCCGGGTTGGTCGGACAGCCTCCTTGACCGCGCTGGCGGAGCGCACCCGAGTCGCAACGCTCACACCGGGGAGCTCGATGAGCACACGCGCGCAGATGCTCGCCGATATCGAGCGCGAGGCCCGCGTCACCGGCGATGGCACGGGTCGACCCCGCCTCCACACCGACGTCATGGAGGCGATGGCGCGGGTGCCGCGGGACGCATTCGTCCCACCGGAGATGGCCGATCAAGCCTATGCCGACAGCCCCCTGCCGATCGGCCACGGTCAGACAATCTCGCAACCGTTCATCGTCGCCCTGATGACCGATCTGCTCGAGCCCGCGGCCGACCATCGCGTCCTCGAGGTCGGCACCGGTTGCGGCTATCAAGCGGCCGTACTCGCCGAGCTCGTCGCTGCTGTCCATTCCATCGAGGCCGTTGAGCCTTTGGGGGCTGCGGCCTCCGAACGCCTCGACGATCTCGGCTACACCAACGTCCACGTCCATATCGGCAATGGCCGCCTGGGCTGGGCGGACGCGGCCCCGTTCGACGGCATTATCGTGACCGCCGGGGCCGATGAGATCCCCCGGGCATGGCTGGATCAGCTCACACCGGGCGGGCACCTGGTCGTACCGGTCGGCAGTGGCTTCCGAGGACAGGAGCTCGTGCGCCTGACCAGGCGCTCCGATGGCACGAGCACCCGCGAGTCCATCCTCCCGGTTGCGTTCGTGCCGCTGACCCGCTAGGGCTCACTCGCAACCCGCTCCGGGCCGGCCACTAGCGCGTTCGAGGCGCTTGAACGTAGGGCCATCGCGCCATCCCCAGTGACACCAGAAGCCCCAAGCCCGACGCCGGCGGCCCACCAGGAACAGCGAGACCACGGGCCGCTCAGCTCGCTCGGGCAGCTCGATCCGGTGGGCACTGCGGGCACGACGCAGCACGACATCGCCGGGCCGGCGCGCGAGCCGCCGGGTCGCTCCGCCCGGCTGGCTCGGCTCAACCGGGATCTCCTCGACGTAGGCCCCGCGCAGGATCACCGAGATCGACGGCCACGGGTGATCGTGCAACACGGGTCCATCCGAGGCGTGGAAAGCGTGGAGATAGGCGCCCGCCCCTTGGCCGGTGGGCCGCTCCGGAGCGCTACGGCGGTAGAGATACCAACGCATCAAGTAGGCGCGTCCGGCTCCGTCGCGCACGACGCGATCCGCACCCCGGTCGCCGCGCAGGCGATCGCATCGGCGCGCCAACCACGCGGTGACCCAGCCGGGCAAACGCAACAAACGCATCGCGATCACTCCGTCGCTCACCCGGACTATTCCCATGTTACACCGGGTGGCGTCCGGCCCCCGAGGCGTAGCCGGGCTCGCGTACAATCCGGGCGCAACCTCCACGGGAAACGTTCACGGGCTGCGTTCATGACCGCCGAGACCGACCTCGTCACCGCGCTCGCAAGGGCGCTGGAGACGCACGACGAAAGCGCCATCCGGGCGAGTCTGGCGCACGTGCATCGCGCCGACGTCGCCGAGGCCCTCGAGCAGCTGGATCTACGCTCGACCTGGCGCGCACTGTCCGCCCTAGAGGCGCGTGAGCGGGCCGAGACGTTCGGTTACATGGCACCCGAGCACCAGATCGCGCTCGCGCGCACGCTCGACCGTCGCCAGCTCGCCCACATCCTGCGCCACATGTCGTCCGACGAGCGGGTCGACTTGTTCAACCAGCTCACGCCGGACCAGCAAGAGGAGCTGCTGCCAAGCCTGGCCCAGGCCGAGCGCGACGACATCCGCCAGCTGGCGCGCTACGAGGAGGGCACCGCGGGCGCGATCATGACCTCGGATTACGCGAGCCTGGCGCCCGAGTTCACCGCCAGCGAGGCCATCGAGCGCCTGCGCCTCGAGGCCCCCGACAAGGAGACGATCTATCAAGCCTATGTGATCGACAGCGACCGCCGCCTATTGGGCACGGTATCGCTGCGCGATTTGATCGTCGCCCGCGCCCGTGACGCCGTCGGCGACCTCATGAAAACCGGCGTGATCTCGGTCGCAGTGAACCGCTCGGCCGAACATGCGGCCAGCATGGTCAGCAAATACGACCTCCTCGCGCTGCCCGTGGTCGACGAGAACAACCGTCTCGTCGGCATCGTCACCTACGACGACGCCATGGACGTCGCCGAAGAGGAAGCGACCGAGGATATCCAGCGCGTCGGCAGTGTGACGGGGCTGGAGTCAAGCGTGCGTGCCGCCGGTATCACCCTGCTCTATCGCAAGCGAATCGCCTGGCTGGTGATCCTGGTCTTCGCCAATGCCCTATCGGGCATGGGGATCGCCCATTACGAGGACACCTTGGCGGCGCATCTGGCGCTGGTGTTCTTCCTGCCATTGCTGATCGCCTCGAGCGGCAACGCGGGCGCACAGTCGGCCACCCTGACGGTTCGCGCCCTCGCCACGGGCGATATCCGGGCGAGCGATTGGGGCGGGATGCTCGTGCGCGAGCTGCTGGTCGCGTTGCTCCTGGGCACCACCATGGCGTTGGTGGTATCGCTGCTGGGGATCTATCGTGGCGGTGCCGCGATCGCACTGGTCGTCGCCCTCACCATGGTCGCGGTGGTCATCGTCGGCAGCCTCATCGGGATGTCGCTGCCGTTCCTGCTGGAGAAGCTGCGCCTCGATCCGGCCACCGCGTCGGCGCCCTTGGTCACCTCGCTGGCCGATATCTGTGGCGTGCTGATCTATTTCACCGTGGCAAGCTGGCTGCTGAGCGGCCCGCTCCCGGTCTAGGCCGTTGTGGCCCCCGGCACGCGCGAGCGTCGTGATCGCCCGGGCGCATCGATCCAGCGCCTATCCCTTTTGGCGCGATCCCTGCGTGTATACCCGCCCGATCGACAGGCAAACCCAACGGCCCGGGCGAGCGGGCCGGGCGGATCGCGGAGCGCGCCGGGATGCACAACGAGCTGAGCCGATCGCAATGGTTGGGCATGGCGTGGCTGCGCGGCGGCCGACGTCGGCGGCGGCGACGCTATCGCGCCATGGTGGTATTTCTGGCGGGCATCATGATGGGGCCAGGGTCGCCCGCCGATACGCTCGCCGGCGCCGATGCCAGCGCGTCGGCGAACAACGCCTCCATTGCCCCGGGCTGCCCAGCGGTCGCCTCCAAGGGGCCACAAGAGTGGCCGGGACAGCAGGCATGGCAGCGCCTCGAGCGCAGCGGCTATCGCTTGGGTGAGCTGCGCGTCGTCGTCGACGACGTCTATGTAGGCGACGCGCTGGCGTGGTATCAGCGCCTGGCGAATACGCTGCATATCGACACCCGCAGCAAGGTGATTCGCTCGTTGCTGACCGTGGAGTCGGGTCAGGCGGTCGAGGCCCGGCGCATCTATGAATCGGAACGGGCACTGCGGGCGCGGCGTTTCCTCACGAGCGCGCGGATCACGCCGAGGCGCTGCCGCGACGGTCGAGTGGATGCGGTGATCAGGGTGCGCGATGCCTGGACGCTTCAAGCGGGCGCCTCGGTGGGGAGCTCGGGTGGCGAGACGGCCACCTCGGCCGGATTCCAGGACGAAAACTTCCTCGGTAGCGCCACGACCGTCGGGCTCGACTGGAGCCGCACACCCGAGCGCACGACCCGTGAGATCGGCTATTTCGATCCCGCCTTGCTGAGCTCAGGCTGGACCCTGGAGCTGGGCTACAGTGATCGCTCCGACGGGCGTCGATCGGCCGCGGCGCTCGCTTACCCGTACCGTACATTCGACCAGCGCTGGAGCTTGCTGGCTGAAGGAGCGGATACGGCCAAGACCGTGAGCTTCGACCAAGCGGGCGAGACCGCCTACCGCACGCGCTTGCGGCGAGTCTCCCGGCGCCTCGAGGTGCGCCGCCTGATCACCTCGAGTGGCAATAGCGGCTGGCGCGGCGGTGTCGGTTGGCACCGCGATCGCTACCGCTACGAGCCTCTCGAGGTCGAGGACCAGCGCCTGCGGCCGGCCCCCGATCTGGTCGAGCGCGATCTGTCGGGACCCTACCTGGTATTGGCACGCTTTCGGGATCGCTATCGCAGCTTTCGCAATCTTCGCTCCATCGGCCGCACGCGCGACTACAATCTCGGCCTCGGCGCCGAATGGACGCTCGGGCGTTATCGTGACCGGATCCGCGGCAACGACCCATTCTTTACCGAGTTCTCGCTGGATTACGGCACCCGGCTGGGCGCCCGCCAGCTCTTGCTGAGCCGTTTCGAGCTATCCGGCCGCTATAGCGACGAACGCGGCCGGCAGGCCTACTATCGCTCGGGCTCGATCGATTACTACCTACCCACTTCCCCGCGCAATACCATCGTCGCCCATGGCGAGGCCGATTGGCGCGACGAGCTCGACCCCGAAGGCGAGTTGTATCTCGGCGGCTTCGACGGGCTGCAGGCCTACCCGAACCACTTCCGGGTCGGCGATCGCCGCTGGTTGGTGCATCTGGAGAACCGCCACGTCAGCGATGTCGTGTTGTTCGACACGGTGCAGCTGGGCTACACGGCGTATGTCGAGGCGGGCCGCATCCGCGGCCTGAACGGCGAGTGGTCACAAACCTTGGCTGATATCGGCGTCGGCTTGCGCCTCGGCAGCCTGCGCAGCTCGTTCGGCTCGGTGACTTACCTCACCGTGGCGACCCCCCTGGTCGATGCCGGTCAGGCGCCTGACTACGAATGGATCGTCGGCTCGTCCTTTGATTTCTAGCAGGCGCGGGCTGAGTGCCTCCGGCGATCGGCCGCGACCCCGCACGGGCCCACGCGCGCAAGGGGGGCGGCCATCGTAGCGCCGGCCGTCTTTGGCCTCGAGCCTCGGTACAGCGACGACGCGCGTCGTATCGCGCCGCGTCGCGGCCCGCGTCGTCGCTGGGCCAATGGCACGCACTTTGCTTCGACACCCCCATATCAGCCGCTCGGACACACTCGACTGCACCTGATCGAACGCGCAGGCCGCCGCGACGACCTCGCTTGGGTCGTTGCCCGGGTGCGAGATAGCGCGAACCAACCGCCCCCTTTATGCGCCCGTGTTGGCCCGGGCGCCCGAGGTACCACGGGCGCGAACGAGGAGGACATCGATTGCCCGCACGGGCCGCAAATGACGCACGTCAACGAAGCGGTGCGCTACGTCGCGTACTCGCTCGGTGGTCCGCCTTCCGTGCCGCCCGCCGTATCCAGAGCCCGCTCGCCAACCAACTCATTCGCCTGATATTCGGGCTCTACTTTGCATTCGCGTTCGTTATCACTCTGGTGCAACTGGGGGTCGAGTACCGCGAGGAGCGCGACGACTTGCGCCAAGAGGCCACCGAGATGGTGCAACTCGTGCGCCCGGCGCTGTCGCAAGCAGTGTGGGATTTCGATCGCGACAGTGTTCGCGTGATCGCGCGCGCCCTCGAAGGCAACCAGGCGATCGCGGGGCTGCGCATCGAGGGCACCGGTCACGAGACGCTCGTGCGGGGCCAGACGCGGGCGCAGGATGCAGCCTCTCGGGATCGGCCCCATACCGAGCCACCCTCCGCCCTGACAACGCTCTACGAGCAAACCTATCCGCTGGAATACGCCGAGTACGCGGGCGAGGCGGAGCGTATGGGCACGCTGACCGTTTATTCGAGCTCGGCGGCCGTGTTCCAGCGCTCCCAGCAGATCCTCTACACCATCGTCGCGGGCGCGTTGCTCAAGACACTGGCGCTCGGGCTGATCCTGTATTGGGTGGTCAAGTTCGTCGTTGGCCTCCCGTTGAGCGGCTTGTCCGAGCGCATCAACCGATTCAACCGCGAGATGGTTGCCGCGGGTGGCAGCGACGGCGACGCCACGACCCACCGCGCCACACGCAACGAGCTGCGCTTCCTGGTGCGCTCATTCGCAGCCATGCGGCGCGCCCTACGGCGCAGCCGCCAAGAGTTGCTGAGCTACCAGCGCAGCCTCGAGGACAAAGTCGAGCAGCGCACCGCGGAGCTGCGCTACCAGGCCGAGCACGATCCGCTGACCGGATTGCTCAATCGCCGTGCGCTGCAGGCCCGAGTGGCCGCCCTGCCGCGCGAGCTGGGCCGCCGCGAGGGCCCAGAGAATACATTGGTCTACGTCGATCTCGACGACTTCAAGCTGGTCAACGACACCTTCGGCCACCAGGCCGGCGACCGCCTGCTCCAACGCATCGCCGAGATCCTGGAGCGCGGCACGCGTACCAACGACATCGTGGCCCGGCTGGGCGGCGACGAGTTCGCACTTGTCCTCAAGGACTGTGCTCCCGGCGACGCCGAGACGACGGTCGATGAGATCGGCGAGCGTATCGAGGCCGCCTCGATCGAGGAATTCGGGCCGCGGGGGCGAATCACCATCAGCGCGGGCATTGTCGAGCTCGAGCCAGCGGGCGCGATCGATCGCTTCAGCCACGCGCTGAGCTCGGCCGACACGGCCGCCTATACCGCCAAGCACACCGGCGGCAATCGGATCGAGCTGTTCACGAGCGAGCTCGTGCCCGCGAGTCGCCGCTACGACGAGAGCTGGGTGACCGTCATCAATCGGGCCCTGCGCGAGGAGGGTTTGGCGCTCGATTACGCCCCGTACCGCGACCACGCGGGGCGTATCCGGGGCGTACGCATCGATCCGTTGCTGGTGACCGCCGAAGACCGGTTCGCGGCGGACCGGTTCCTGCCGACCGCCGAACGCTACCGCCTGGCGCGGCCCATCGATCTGTGGACGCTAGAGCGCACGCTCGCGCACTTGAGCGCCCACCCGCGTCTGGCCGAGCGCCTCGCGTTCGTGCAAGTGGTGGTCACCGCCGATACGGCCGGCCGATCGCAGGCGCACAATCGCGTGCGCGAGCTGCTGCAGCGTTATCCGTTGAACGGCCTGCAGCTCTATCTCAGCGTCACCGACGACATCAAGTTCACCGATCTATCCGCCCTGGGCCGCGCCCTCCAGGACCTGCAAGCCATCGGTATTGGCTTCGCCGTGCACGACTTCGCGCGCCTGCACTCGCCGTTCGCCCATTTGAGCCGCCTGCCCGTGGCTCTGGCACAGCCAGCCGACGAGTTCGTCCCCGGCGTCAACGACAACGCCCCCGATGAGACCGTGCTGCACTCACTCGTTGCTTTTTGCCGTAGCATGGATGTGCGCACCGCGCTCGGCGGCGCCACCGACGCGGCCACGGTCGAGCGTCTCTTCGCCGCCGGCGCCGATTACGTGGGCGGCCCCGCGATCGGCCCCAGCGAGACCATCGATCACCTCGACATCGATCGCCTGGACACACTCGAGCGCGGCGGAGACGCCCCGGGCGAACCGGAAAACTGACCCACGCCCAGACCACCGCGAGCCGTTTGATGCCCTATCTGCGCCCACTCCTTCTCGGTCTCACGCTCATGCCGGTGACCGCGACTGCCGCGATCGAGGTCACCTTCCTCAATCCCGGCCACGCCGATCCCGACAATGCCTCGGGCCCATTCTGGCGCACCGTGGGCGAATTCGCCGAAGCGGTCGCCGACGATCTGGGCATTCGCCTGGAGACGCTCTACGCCAACCGGAATCACGTGCGCATGGTCGAGCAAGGCCGCCGTGTGCTGCAGCGCGACGAGCTGCCCGACTATCTGCTCGTGGTGAATGAGAAACGCTCCGCCCAACCGCTTCTGGAGGCAGCAGCCGGCAAGGATGTCGATGTCATGCTGATCATGAACGCCCTGTTGCCCGACCAAGTGGAAGCACTCGGCCAGGCGCGCGGCCGGATCGATAACTGGATCGGTACGCTGCTGCCCGACAACCGATTCGCCGGGTACAAAATCGCCGAGGAGATCATCCACGCGGCACGCCGACGCAACAGCGCCGATACGCCCGTCCACCTCGGCGCCATCGCCGGCGACGAGGGCACTTACGCCTCGCTCGAGCGCGTGCGCGGCCTCAAGCAGGCCGCGCAGGACCACGACGATGTCACCATCGAGCAAATCACCATGGGGCACTGGCGCCACGACAAGGCCGAGCAGAAGACGAGCGGCATGTTGGCGCGTTATCCCGATCTCAACGCGATCTGGGCGGCCAACGATCCCATGGCCTACGGCGCCATAAGAGCCATCCGCGACGCGGGTCTGGCGCCGGGCGAAGATGTCCTCGTCGGCGGACTCAACCTCGAAAAACGGGCCCTGGAGCACGTGCGCGACGACGAGATGGTGGTGTCGGTGGGTGGTCACTTCATGACGGCCGGATGGGCATTGGTCCTACTCTATGATCACCATCATGGCCACGACTTCGCCGACGAGCTCGACCGCGTGGGCGAGCGCATCTTCGGCTTCGTGACAAAGGACAACGTCGATCGCTATCAGCAGCGTCTGGGCGACCAGGATTGGCACGAGATCGACTTCCGGCGCTTCACCAAGGAGCACGGCGGCCGCGCGCGCTACCATCTGGGTTTCAACGCCTTGCTCGAAGACGCCGATGGCGAGTGACCTCGTGTCCTGGCTGTGGCGGTGTCGACCCAGCGGGGCAATCCGGTATCATCGGCTGCCCTCGCGCCCGTAGCTCAGTCGGATAGAGCACCAGGCTTCGAACCTGGTGGTCGGGGGTTCGAGTCCTCCCGGGCGCACCAATCCCCTTCGCGGTCCACTCGGCGCACGCGGCTTCTCGCACCGCTGGCCAGGGCGCACAATGGCTGCGCATGGGCGGCGCGCGGCTTCGCGCGCGCCGCCGGTGCAACCGGAGCCGGACGCCGGGCAGCGACGAGGAGACCCGCCATGAAGAAGCTCAAGAACGAGGCCGAGCTACTCAAGGAAGCGATCCGACTGGGTACCGAGTACGGCGAGCGCCGTGGCGTGGTGGAGTTCGAGGCCACGGACTCGCAGGCCGACAAGATCACCTACATCTATCGCCTGCTGGTCCACGACGGTGTCATCCAGCCGTTGGCCCGCGGCGAGGACTCGCTCGCCAATATGAAGCACAAGCTCGCGCGCTGGGCGTCCCGCCAGTTGCCCAGCGATCACCACTTGCTGCAATAACGCGTCGCCCGGGCGATGCACATGCCGGCGCCCGGCGCGGCCGTTTGGGCATGCAATCGGGGGCGCGCTATGCTTGCGCGCCGATCGACCCACCAGCGGCAACGGAGATGGCGATGGCCGAGCCCGCAACGATCCTGCGCGAGCCCACCGACTACGAGCGCCAGCGCAGCAACATGGCACGCTACATGCGCTGGCTGGCGCAGCACGGCTACGGCACGTTCGACGATTATGCCGCCCTCTACGACTGGTCGGTGAACCAGCTCGAGGCGTTCTGGGCCAGTGTTTGGGAATACACCGGCGTCATCGCCCACCAGCCCTACGAGCAGGTGCTTGGCGAGCGGCGCATGCCGGGCGCGCAGTGGTTCCCCGGCGCGCGCCTGAACTACGCCGAGAACCTGCTGCGCGAGGCCTTACACGGCGATCCCTCGCGCCCGGCGCTGTATACGGTCTCGGAGGCGCGCGAGCCCGAGCAGGTGACCTACGGCGAGCTGCTCGAGCGCGTCGCTGCATTCCGCGCCTTCCTCGTCGCCCAAGGGGTCGAGCGCGGCGACCGCGTCGCCGGTGTGGTCGCCAACACGCCCGAGGCGGTGATCGCGATGCTCGCGACCGTCTCGCTGGGCGCGATCTGGTCGTCGGCCTCACCCGATTTCGGCGTCGACGCAGTCGAGGATCGCTTCGGCCAGATCGAGCCCAAGGTAGTCGTCGTCGTCGACGGCTATCGCTACGCGGGCAAGGCGTTCGATCGCGCGGCCGCGGTCGACGATCTGGCGAGCCGCTTGCCCAGCCTCGTCAGCGTCGTCGTCGTCGAGCTTTTGGACGAGGCCCAGCAGCCGGCGACGCCGCACATCACTTGGCAGCAAGCGCTGCACGAGCACGCCGGCGCCGAGATCGCGTTCGAGCCGGTGGCGTTCGACGAGCCGGCGTTCATCCTGTACTCGTCCGGCACCACGGGCGCACCGAAGTGCATTGTCCACGGCGGCGGCGGCACGCTGATCCAGCACGCCAAAGAGCTCATCCTGCACGGCGACCTGGGCCGCGACGACGTCTTCTTCTACTTCACCACGACCGGCTGGATGATGTGGAACTGGCTGGTCTCGGGATTGATGACCGGCTGTGAGGTGGTGCTCTACGACGGCTCGCCGGGCTACCCCGACCTCAATGCCAGCTGGCGTCTCGCCGAGGCGCGCCGCATCACGCACTTCGGCACGAGCGCGAAATTCATCGGCACCTGCCGCAAGAACGGGCTGCGCCCGGGCGAGTCGTTCGACCTAAGCGCGCTGCGGATCCTGTTCTCGACGGGTTCGCCGCTGCTGCCCGAGGACTTCGATTGGCTGGTCGACGCCGTCCGCTACGACTTGCTGATCGCCTCGATCTCGGGCGGCACCGACATCGTCTCGTGCTTCGTCGGCGGCTGTCCCCTGCTGCCCGTGCGCCGCGGCGAGATCCAGTGCCGCATGCTCGGCATGGACGTCCAGGCCTACAACGACGACGGCGAGCCCGTGGTCGAGGAGAAGGGCGAACTCGTCTGCCGCCAACCCGCCCCATCGATGCCCGTGATGTTCTGGAACGATCCCGACGGCAGCCGCTACCGCCGCGCCTACTTCGAGACCTTCCCCGGCGTGTGGGCGCACGGCGACTTCGTGCGCATCACCGACACCGGCGGTGCGGTGATCCTGGGCCGCTCCGACGCCACGCTCAATCCGGGCGGGGTGCGCATCGGCACCGCCGAGATCTATCGCCAGGTCGAGACCCTGCCCGAGATCGCCGACAGCCTCGTCGTCGGCCAGCCCTGGGAAGGCGACGTGCGCGTGGTGTTGCTGGTCTTGTTGCGCTCGGGCCAGACGCTCGACGATGACCTCGCCGAGCGCATCCGCCAGCATATCCGCGAGGGCGCGACCCCGCGCCACGTGCCGGCTAAGATCGTCGCCGTCGACGACATCCCGTATACCCGCAACGGCAAGAAGGTCGAGCTCGCCGTCACCAGGCTGCTGCGCGGCGAGACCATCGAGAACCGCGGCGCCCTCGCCAACCCGGAGTCGCTCGATCATATCGCCGCGAGACCCGAGCTGTTCGACCGTGCGGGCTGACGCGGCGCGCCCGAACGGGCGCCTCGCCCCGAAATGACGCCCCCGCGCGACCGGCACACGAGCGTTGACCTGCAGGCGCACTATAGCCGCGTCGCCCCCCTCTACGATGTCCTCGACTGGCCGTTCGAGTGGGCCCGCTACCGCCGGCTGCGGCGGCTGCTGTGCGCCGATCTCGCCGGCGCGGTCCTGGAGGCCGGTGTCGGCACCGGGCGCAACCTCGGCTACTACCCCGCCGGCACCCATGTCACCGGCATCGACGTCAGCCCATCGATGCTCGCGCGGGCCACGAGCCGGCCGCTGCCGAGCGGGGTCACCGCGGAGCTGCAGACGGGCGACGTCAAGGCCACTGGTTTCGCCGATGGGCAATTCGATGCCGTCGTCGCCAGCTTCGTCATTTGCGTGCTCCCGGCGACGCTGCGGCTGCCCGCACTGACCGAGCTCGCGCGCGTGTGTCGCGACGACGGCGAGATTCGCCTGATCGAGTATCAACGATCGCAGACGGCGTGGCGCCGCATCCTCCAGCGGCTGTGGGCCCCGTACGTGCGCTGGGCGTTCGGCGCCGAGTTCGACATCGATCTCGACGGCTTGATCGACCGAGCAGGTGTGTCGGTCATCGAGTCGCGCTATGTCGTCGCCGACATCATCCGCCTGGTACGGCTGTCCCCGCAAAGCGCCCTTCGCGCCCAGTGAGACCAGCCTAGCCGTGCGCACCCGCATCTGCTACAAACGGCGATCTCCATTTGCCGCGCGGCCTTGGCGACGCTAGTCCATGTTCGAGGTCCTGGTCCTCACTTTCGCCTTCTTCTTCGGTCTCGCCGTGAAACAAGTCGGCCTGCCGCCACTGGTGGGCTTCCTCATCGCGGGCTTCGGGCTCAACGCCCTGGGCAAGCCTCTCGGTCTGCCGCACGACACCGGCGAGATCCTCGACCACATCGCCCATCTGGGCGTGCTGATGCTGCTGTTCACGGTGGGGCTCAAGCTGAAACTCCAGCAGCTCGTCCAGCCCCAGGTGATCGGCGGCTCGCTTGCGCACGTGCTCATCAGCGTGGCCCTGTTCGCGCCCGGGCTGCACTACCTCATGGGCCTGGACTGGCACACGGCCGTGCTCGTCGGTACCGCCCTGGCGTTATCGAGCACGGTGCTCGCCGCCAAGAGCCTCGAGAGCAAGCGCGAGATCGGCGCCTTCCACGGCCGCGTCGCCATCGGCATCCTGATCATCCAGGACCTCATCGCCCTGGCGGTGATCGCGGTCGAGGGCGGACAAACGCCGTCGATCTGGGCGCTGTGGATCCTCGCGTTGCCCCTGCTGCGGCCGGTGATGCACTGGCTGCTCGATCTCAGCGGCCACGACGAGCTGATGGTCTTGATGGGTATGCTGCTGGCCGTGGTCGTCGGCGGCATGGGCTTCAGCGCAGTCGGCGTCAGCGCCGAGATCGGCGCCTTGCTGATGGGCGTGATGCTGTCGAGCCACCGCAAGGCGGCGGAGATGTCGGAGTCACTGTGGAGCCTGAAAGAGATCTTCCTGGTGGGCTTCTTCCTCCAGATCGGGATGCAGGGCCTGCCCGACTGGGGCGATCTGGCGTTCGCCCTCGTCTTCGCGGTCCTCCTGCCGCTCAAGGGCATCCTGTTCTTCTTCCTGCTGGTGTGGTTCCGGCTGCGCGCGCGCAACGCCTTCCTCGCGGGCCTGAGCCTCACCGCCTACTCCGAGTTCGGACTGATCGTCTCGTCGGCGGTGCTGCCCGAGTGGCTGGTACCGCTGGCGATCACCGTGGCCCTGTCGTTTCTCATCTCGGCGCCGCTCAACCGCTATGCCCATCCGCTGTTCGAGCGCTTCCAGGCCTATCTGGAGGGCTTCGAGTCGCCCAAGCTGCACCCCGACGAGGAGCCCACCAAGCTCGGCGACGCCAACATCATCGTCATGGGCATGGGCCGAACCGGCACGGCGGCCTACGACACCTTGAGCGAGCACGGCGCGCGCGTGATCGGCCTCGATGCCGACCCGTACCACGTCGCCCATCACAAGGGCGCCGGCAAGAACGTTGTCTACACCGACGCCGAGGACGCGCACTTCTGGCACCGGGTCGATCTCACCGGGATCGACGCGGTCGTGCTGGCGATGGACGCGTTGGAGTCCAAGCTCATCTCCGCACGCCAGCTGCGGGCCCGCGGCTTCACCGGCAAGATCATCGCGAGCGCCCTGCACCAGGATCAGGTCGAGCAGATCCTGGCGGCGGGCGCCTCCGCGACCTATCTCACCAAGGACGAGGCGGGCGTGGGCCTCGCCGAGCATACCTGGCAGGCGATGGGCGGCGATGTGCCGGCCAAGCCCGCCGACGAGTGAGGCCGCCAAGTAGACGGGATCGTGGCGGGGCCCGTCGGTGGCTTACGGGGACACCGACCCGGCCAGACGGGATCACTGCCTGAGCGTGGCCATGTCGATGACGAAGCGATAGCGCACGTCGCCACGCTGGACGCGCTCGTAGGCCTCATTGATGTTGTGCATATCCAGCATCTCGATGTCGCAGGAGATGCCGTTGTCTGCGCAGAAGTCCAACACCTCCTGGGTTTCGGGCAGCCCGCCGATGAGCGAGCCGGCGAGCACCCGGCGCTGCATCACCAGTGGCCCGGCCTGCAGCGGCGGTTCGATGGGCTCGAGCAACCCGACGAGCATGTGGATGCCGTCGTAGCGCAGCGTCGCGATGTAGGGGTTGAGATCGTGCTGGACGGGTACGGTGTCGAGGATATAGTCGAAAAACCCAGCCATCGCCTGCATCTGGGCCTCGTCGGTCGAGATGACCACGCGATGCGCCCCTTGATGCCGGGCCTCCTCGGCCTTGGCCTCGGAGCGCGTGAACACCGTGACCTCGGCGCCCAGTGCGCGGGCGAACTTGATCCCCATGTGGCCCAAGCCACCCATACCGACGACGCCGACGCGATGCCCCGCCTGCACGCCGTAGTGGCGTAGCGGCGAGTACGTGGTGATGCCGGCGCACAGCAGCGGCGCCGCCGCGGCGGGGTCGAGGGCGTCGGGCACGCGCACGACGAAGCGCTCGCTGACCACGATCCGCTCGGCGTAGCCCCCGAAGGTGACGCCGCCATCGTAGCGGTCGTGGCCGTTATAGGTGAGCACGGGCCCTTCGAGACAGTACTGCTCGAGGCCCTTGTGGCAGGCGTCGCAGTCGCGGCAGGAGTCCACCAGGCAACCCACGCCCACGATGTCGCCCACGTCGAAATACGTCACCGCCGAGCCCACGCTCGTGACCCGGCCGACGATCTCGTGGCCCGGCACGACCGGGTACTCGCTGAAGCCGAAATCGTTGTGCACGAAATGGATGTCGGTGTGACAGACGCCGCAGTACAGGATCTCTATGGCGACGTCGTCGGGGCGCGGCTCGCGGCGCTCGATCTCGAGGGGCGCGAGCCCCGAGGTGGGCGATTCAGCGCCGTAGGCGCGGGTATGGGCCATGAGCAACCTCCGATTACGTGGTGGCGGGGCCGACGATGGCCTGCCGTCTTATCGTTAGCCGATCAGCATAACCGCTCAAGTGAGCCCCCGATAGTATGCGGTGCCGAGTATGGCGCGCCTTGGCGCGGGCACCCTCGCCGCTGTAGCTTGGGCCGATCCACGGCGCCATCATGCGCCCGCGCTACGACCGAGGAGAGCCTTGCGATGAGCACCGACCAACGCCCGCAGCGCATCCGCCGATTCGACGAGGAGTGGAACGATGCGGTCGCTTTCTCCCAAGCCGTGCGCGCCGGCAACCAGCTCTGGATCGCAGGCCAGATCCCGATCGACGACGACGGGGCCACCGTAGGCCTCGGCGATCCCGCGGCCCAAGCGGAGCAGGTCTGGCGCAACATGGCGGCGGTGCTCGATGCAGCCGGCGGCGGCCTCGATGATCTGGTTGCGACGACGACGTGGCTCACCGATCGCGCCTGGCGCGAGCCCATCACCGAGGTGCGCCGGCAGTGGCTGCGGGGGCCGACCTACCCGACCAATACGCTGCTCATCATCGACGGGCTGGGGCGCGCCGAGTACCTCATCGAGATCTCGGCTGTGGCGGTCCTAGGGCCTGTCTGAAAACCCGGCACCTACTGCGCGCGTCCCACAACGGCATTTTTCAACGATCGCTCGACTCACATGGTCCCCACCATGCTCGTCTCACGATCCCTG